>JALWSU010000444.1:0-36591 GCA_026993485.1 Thiotrichaceae bacterium
GTTTAAGATTATGAGGAATCGGATTGCGAACTTCAGGCATACGTTTCAATAAGCCTTCGCTCCAAGTAGGGGCTAAAACATCAATACTCACATCTGGCTGTTCACGTTTCAACACTTTAAACAAACTTTGCGCCATCACCATATCCCCAACCCATGAGGGGCCAACCACTAAGATGGCAGGTGGTTTTGAGTTCATATTATTATCTTTGGGCTAAAATATAGTCAGTCCCACAATAAGGACATTTGATTTTACCATCTGGACTGTTATCAATGGGTAAAAATACCCGCGGATGTGAGTTCCATAAACTCATATTTGGCATCGGACAATGTAAGGGTAAATCATTTTTAGTGACTTCATATTGTTTTTTAGCGTTTGGAGTTTGACTCATATTATTATTCCCATTCCCAGTTTAAATAAATGTCAACCAATCTTGATGTCCAGCATGACGACCTTGCACAACATCAAAATATAAGCTTTGCAAACGTTCGGTTATTGGACCGCGCCTACCAGTACCAATAATGCGCCCATCGAGTTCACGAATTGGTGTAACTTCTGCCGCAGTGCCAGTAAAAAAAGCTTCATCTGCGATATAAACTTCATCCCGCGTGATACGTTTTTCATAAATTTTCAAGCCGATTTCCTCTGCAAGAGTGAAAATAGTAGCACGGGTAATACCTGCCAAAGCTGAAGTTAAATCTGGAGTATAAAGAATACCATCACGGACAATAAAGATATTTTCACCACTGCCTTCAGCAACATAGCCCTCATTATCCAATAATAAGGCTTCGTCATAACCACAACTTAAGGCTTCTTGTAAAGCCAGCATAGAATTCATATAGTTACCATTTGCCTTAGCTTTGCACATGGTAATATTAACATGATGACGAGTATAAGAAGATGTATGAATGCGAATACCTTTTTCTAAGCCATCAGTACCAAGATAAGCACCCCATTCCCAAGCTGCAACCATGGCATGAACACGCAAATTATCAGCGCGTAATCCCATACCTTCAGAGCCATAAAAACACATCGGACGAATATAGGCACTTTCTAAGCCATTTTCGCGTACAGCAGTACAAATTGCATCGTTGATGCTTGCTTTATCAAAAGGCATGGGCATTGCTAAAATCTGCGCTGAGTCGAACAAGCGGCGAGTATGATCTTCTAAACGAAAAATTGCAGTACCTTGCTCAGTTTTATAAGCACGAATCCCCTCAAACACGCCCATACCATAATGTAAGGTATGCGTCAAAACATGTACTTTAGCCTCGCGCCAAGGTAGTTTTTCCCCATCTAACCAGATGATTCCATCACGATCATCCATTCCCATTATCTTTTCTCCTATCAATCAGTTTTCCATCTAATAGAGCCAGATTTTGTTTCAATTCTAAACGCCCTTCTGCAAACCAATGTATGGCTTGTGGATAAATACGATGCTCTTCTTTTAAAACTCGTGCGGCTAAACTATTTTCATCATCATTAGAATATACAGGTACACGCGCTTGAATAATAACTGGGCCAGCATCTAAATCCTCTGTAACAAAGTGTACACTAGCACCATGTTCTTTAACACCTGCTGCTATTGCGCGTTTATGCGTATCTAAGCCTTTAAAAGCTGGTAATAAAGACGGATGAATATTAATTAAACACCCTTGATAATGAGCGACAAATGCTGGGCTTAAAATACGCATAAAACCAGCCAAGACGACTAATTTAGCTTGATAAAAATCTATGCGAGTTTTTAATGCACTCTCAAAGGCGGTACGACTCTCAAATTCAGTATGATCCAGCACTTCGGTAGCAATACCGGCTTGTTGTGCATAAGCTAAACCTGGAGCTTTTGGGCGGTTACTAATTACAGCGCGTATTTCAACCAAAGGATCAGCAGCATCAATAATAGCTTTTAAATTGCTACCACGTCCAGAAATCAGCACGACTAGTGGTAATTTATCCATATTATTTATTATTTGATTTGATTTTATTCGTGCAACTTAATTGTTTCGCTAGAATCAGCTTCAATATAACCAATCACCCAAGCGGATTCTCCCATTTCATTTAGTAAATTTACAGTCTCAACTTTTTTATCAGAGGCTACACAAACTACCATACCAATCCCACAATTAAAAGTACGATACATTTCCCTATCATAGAGATTACCTTGCTGTTGTAACCAATCAAAAATCGGTGGACGTAACCAACTATTAATATTGATATGAGCGCACAAACCAATAGGTAAAACACGCGGAACATTCTCTAATAAACCGCCACCAGTGATATGTGCCAAAGCATGAACTGGTATTTTTGCTATTAATTGCAATAAAGCTTTGACATAAATGCGAGTGGGTTCTAATAAAACCTCGCCCAAACTACGCCCATCAAAATCTTGATTTAAAGAAACCTCAGAACGCTCAATAATTTTCCGAATCAAAGAATAACCATTAGAATGTGCCCCACTGGCAGCGATTCCAATTAAGGCATCACCAGCTTGCACTTTACTACCATCAATAATAGCGTTTTTTTCAACCATGCCAACCGAAAAACCAGCCAAATCATAATCGCCTTGACTATACATACCAGGCATTTCCGCCGTTTCTCCACCGACTAGAGCAGCCCCAGCAAGTTCACAACCTTTTCCAATGCCCTCAATAACTTGCATAGCAATATCAACATCTAAATGCCCAGTTGCGTAATAATCCAAAAAAAACAGCGGCTCTGCGCCAGAAGTTACAATATCATTAACACACATAGCGACTAAATCAATGCCGATAGTGTCATACTTGCCGAAAGACTGTGCTAATTTTAATTTGGTACCAACACCATCAGTACCAGAAACTAGTACAGGGTTTTTATAACGATTAAGCGGCAACTCAAATAAAGCCCCAAAACCACCTAAACCGCTTAACATTTCTGGACGGCGGGTACGAGCGGCAATAGGTTTCAATCGCTCAACTAATAAATTACCGCTGTCTATATTGACACCGGCTTCACGGTAACTAAGGGGAGTTTTGTTTGTCATTAGAATTAGAATAAGTATTCAAGCAGGGAAAAAGGGGGAGGGATTCTTTACGATCATACCTGTCAGGTTTACTCGTTCCCAAGCTCCAGCTCACTCCTTTATACTATACATAAGGGCAACCAATTGCCCCTACAGTAAATCATTGTTTGTAGGGGCAATCCATTGTGGTTGCCCATTTGGGAACGAGTCAACTATTAAAATTTATAACTTACTTGGAGTCCAAAGCTAAAGCTTCTTCGCTTCTCTTCGCTCCAAGGAGAAAATAAAATAATTCGTTTGTCAACGTAAGTCCTATTATCAATCAGTTTCTTTGAGAATTTTTGGAGTAACAAAAATCAATAATTCTGACTTATCATCTCTGTTAGATTTGCTTCTAAATAGAACACCAATTAAAGGTAAATCAGCAAAAAATGGGACTCTACTTGTAGACTTACTACGAGTACGTTCATAAACACCGCCCAAGACAACTGTTTCACCATTATTAACCAGTACATTTGTTTGCAGTTCGCGTTTATCAATACTGGTTTGGCCATTGAATTCCGCACCAGGCGCATCTTTTTTCACTGCTAATTTTAAACTAATACGATCATCTGGGGTAATTTGTGGCGTTACTTTAAGTTCAACTGTAGCATCTTTCCATTCTACTGTACCAGCGGTTCCAACCCCTCCAGAAGCCAGATAGGCAATTTGTGTACCTTGCATAATAGAGGCTTCTTGTTGATTACCTGTGATTAGACGTGGACTTGAAACAATTTCCCCACTGCCTTCGTTTTGCATAGCTGACAATTCTAATTGTAATAAATAACTGCCAATTTTACCTATTGCTAATCCAAGTGCGCCATTGGCACCAGAAGCAGGTAAGCTGACAATATAATTTTCAATACCAGAATTGCCTGGAAACGCAGTTCCTGTACTGAAATCGGTATCTCCAGGAAGTTTTCCACCTAACCTGCCATCAAGGTCGTTCCTGCCCCTAAAACTCCCACTAGTTCCAAATTTTACCCCCAATGCTTTAGTAAAATTACTAGTAGCAATCACGATTCTGGATTCAATTAAGACTTGGCGTATAGGGGTATCCAATGAAGCAATTAATTTTCGGATTTCGGTAATTTTAGAAGCCGTATCTTGAATAATTAAGGTGTTAGTCCTTTCATCAGTAGACACAGCCCCTCGAGCAGACAAAAAAGAATGTTCCTGATTGCTACCTCCGCCTTGAGATTTTAATAAAGAGGCAATATCAGCAGCTTTGGCATAATTAATCACAATAAATTCTGTATGCAGTGGTTCAATTTCTTTGAGTTTTTTTTGCGCCTCAAATTGGCGTTGTTTACGCGCTTCAATATTCTTTTTGAGGTCAATCATAACCACATTGCCAATTTTTCGCTTTCCTAAATCTCTAGCTTCAAGAATAATATCAAGAGCTTGATCCCAAGGAACGTTTTTAAGTCGTAAACTTATCGAACCTTTAACTTCGGCACCAACAATCATATTCTTATTGACCCCAGGTAAATCAAACAATAATTTTAAAACTGCACGCACATCAATATCTTGAAAATTAAAAGAAACCAATTGGCCTTCATACTGTCTTTCCTCAATCTTCAATGATTCTGGTTTAACTTTAGGTTTTTCTTTAACTTCCAGAAAATAAATATTTTCGGTTTGAAACGCATGAAACTCATAATTACCTTTTACAGTAACATTCATACGAACATTATCACCTTCAGGAAAAGTATCTATAAAACTAATGGGGGTGCCAAAATCTAAGACATTTAAACGTCGATCTAATCGGCTAGGTAAATGTGTTTTGGGAAATTCTAATACAATATCAGAACTTTCTCGATGCATATCAGCTATGATAGTAGAACTAGATAGGGTAATAGCAATACGCCCAGCTCCAGTTTCGGTACGTTGAAAGTCTATATCTTGTATAGTAATCTTTCCTGATGTGGAACTACTTGATGAGCTTGAACGAGTCACATAGCTGACACTAGTTTGTTTAGATGCTCTATTTTCTATAGATACTAATACCTTTTTGCCAACAACTTTAATTTTAAATGGCACCATACGAATTAAATTGAGAACCACGCGGGTACGATCCCGAGCTTCTACTGCTCTCGCTCCTTGTACCACGCCAATACCGATAGGCTTATATTTTTTCCTTAATCCAAGTTTGGTTTTAGGAAAATCTAAAACTATGCGGGCAGGATTATCCGTGAAAAATTTTAGAGGTTTTTTAGCTGAACGGGCAAAAATCAATTGAACTTGTACCCGATTGCCCACCATAGCAGAAAAACTAATTTTTTTAAGACGATTATTTGAGGCATCAGCATAGTGAGTAAATAGTAAGCTGTAAGTTATACAGAAGAAAATGAACGCTTTTTTTAAGTTTAGAAAGAAGAAATTTGCTCTGCGCCAACAGAACAGGATATTATTCATAACTTTAGTCCTTGATTATATTAATAATTAACTAATTCATCAAACAAATTGAAAAAGATTTATTCAAATTGGCACTGATAAGAAAATGGGCAACCACAAGGGATTGCCCCTACATGATGGATGGTAGGAGCAATCCCTTGTGGTTGCCCAGTCTTTAAAATAAATGCCAGATAATGTGTTTCATTACCACCCAATTTTTTTAGCTTTTTGGAAGCGTCTTTGAAGACTTAATTTTGACAATTACTTGTTTCCAACAACCTTTGCCATCAGGATGCAGTTCTAAAATTTCCATTTCATCCTCATTAAGATTAATAATTTGTCCATAATTGTCACCAATGTAATCATTTTGTTTTACCTTATAAATTGTACCATCAGTTTTTGAAACCACCAATGCCCACTTTCTCCCATCCATTTTTAATAAACCAACCATTTTTAAGGCATCAAGGGGCAGTTCCTCTAAACCAACTCGTATCCGATTCTGATTCGGACTATTTGGACAGCCCTGCTCGGGCGATTGTCCAGAATCATCAAGATCAATACTTCTTGGTTTTTTGGCATCAACAAAGGGTATAAATGGATCACGCCCACTTGGTTCATAAAAATAAGGGGGAATATGTCTATATTCAGGCATAGGATCCACATGTGGATTTTTTATCGCTTTTATTTCCCTCACCGTTTTTTCCAAATCAGCCATACCAGGATCGCTACAGGCTGAAAGTAATATGGCCAGAATCAAAACTACGTTACGATAGCAATTTTGATACTGAAAAATCATTTGTGTCATAAATTTATCCTTTATATTCTTTTATCTTCTTCTTCTTTTAGCTTTTTTAGCTTTTTTATCCAAATAACGGTAAATTTGTATTGTCATATTTAGGGTTAAAGGATTTTCCCCCGGATTCTTCTTCGAACCAGAATAAGTAATCGAAACATCATGCTGAGTAACAATACGATTCATAGCAGCAATACCACTGACAAATTTTCCGAAAGCGTGATAATTACCTTTAGCACGTAAGGTGATTGGTAATTTCACATAAATTCCCTTTTCTGAACGTTCTTTACCATATTGTGGTTGAAATAACTCTTGCTTTAAACCACTAGCAAGCACGGTTTGAGAAATATCTCTAATTAATTGATCTACTTGATCATTATTTGGTAACTTTTTAAAAAGTTCATCAAGGAGAAACTCAATTTCGGCTAATTGTTCTTTCAGTTTAGGTAATGTCGCTGCTTGTAATTGCTTTTTCTTAAATTCCTCAATTAATTTGCCTTCTTGTTGTTTAACTTGATTGAATTCTTCAATTTGGACTTGAGTATCAAACCAATAACCGAGAAATAATGCAACTATACATAAAACAATGACAATCATTGTTTTAACCGGAATAGGCCAATTACCCCAATTTTGGGGATCTAAATGTTGGATTTCTTCAATAAAATTCATTTGGACTTATCCTTTTTAGGTGTGGTTAAAGTAATTTCCAACCTAAAAGAACTCTCGCTACGTTTTCTATGATTTGATTGAGTTTTGGTACTAGTTTGAATTAAATAAATTTTGGGATTCGTAAACCATGGAGATTTATCAAGATTGCTCATTAGCGATGAAACACGCGCATCAGATTGGGCTACACCTTCAAGTGTAATTTTATTTTTCTTTTGTGTCATTCGCTTAAGGTAGACACCATCGGGGATATGTTTTACCAGTTCATCAAGCAAATGTACTACATGAGAACGACTTTCTTCAAGTTCTTGAATCACGTTCATACGCTCAACCAAGCGTCTTTTTTTATCCTGTAATTTTTCAATCTTCTTGATTTTTGCCTCAGCCTTTTTAATTTCGGATTTCAAATAATCATTACGGCTTTGCTGATAAGCGATTTTATCAGCCATGTAGAGATGCACTGAAAATACAATTGCTCCAACAAAGGCGAGTGCTAGCCCAGTAATGATAACAAAACGAATTTCACGTTCTTTTCTTTGCGTATCGCGCCAAGGTAATAGATTAATACGAGTCTTTTGCATGGTGATAATTTATTATCCATCTTCAGTATTCATCAAAAGTGCGGAGAGCTAAACCACAAGCAATCATTAATGCGGGCGCATCTCTCATTAAAGCTTTTTCGCTTACTCGTGGAGCAAGTTGCATTGAAGAAAAAGGATTAACAATAGTTATATGCCCACTTAATTTAGTGTTAAGATTTTCAATCAGTCCAGGTATAGGAGCACATCCCCCAGCTATAAAAATATGTGCCAGTTTGCCATAGCTTGAATGAGCGTTATAATTTTTGATCATTAGGCTGATTTGATCAACTATATCTTCTTTAAAGGGATCAAGAATTTCAGTTTCGTAGTCAGAAAGAGGGGTTTCGTCAGATACTAAACCGCCGTTACGTATCGCCCTATCTGCTTCTTCGTAGCTTAAGTCATACTGGGAAACAACTCTTTCTATCAGTTGTTTACTGCCAAAAAGTTGCTCATTTGTGTACACAATTTTTTGATCACCCAACACAATTATTGTTGTTGTAGTTGCCCCTATTTCAACTAAGGCAATGGTATCTGTTTCATCAATATCTGGATCATTTTCGACTACCATCTTGAAAGCATTTTCCAAGGCATATTTTTCTATGTCAACAATTTTTGCTTTTAAACCACCCAGCTCAATAACATTAGTACGAACTTCTAGCGTTTCACTCCGACAAACAGCCAATAAATAATCAACACGATCAGGCTCTTTTTCATTAGGACCAATCATTTGGAAATCGAATTCAATATCCTCAATGTCTTGACCAATATATGACGCTGGATCGGCTTCAATTTGTTCTTGAATCTCATTATCAGATAAGCCACTATTCATAGTAATTGTTTTAGTGATCACATTACGCCCTGCTACAGCAACAGCCGCATATTGGGAACGGGGCTTAGCTCGCTTTACAACACTATTAATAGCTGGTGCTACAGCCTCTAGTTGACTAATATCCTTGTCTTCTACGGAGTTTTCAGGTAATGGTTCCATCGCATAACTTTCAACTTGGAACTTATCACCCACTTGGCTGAGTTCAAGCAACTTTACCGCAGTTGTTCCAATATCTATGCCAACTACGGGATCTGGCTTTAAACGGAATATGCTCATTTTTTTTTATAGACTTTAATTTATCAAATTAATATATGACTCTTAGTTTGCTATTATGTCATAATGATAATCAGAGTCATCGTTTGATTTTCAATCAATAGGTAAGATAGGATAATGCCAAATTATAATTGTTAATTAGACACCATTTATGGCTTGAATTCAAGAGCAATATAAAATTCTAATTGATTTTCTTGAGATTTTAGTTATATGTAAATGTATAATTGACTATTTTTTTGGTAGCATTACAAGCTATTCCAATTATTAATCTACAAAGTACAATATAGCATTTAGGACTTACGCATTGACAAACGAATTTTTTTTATTTTCTCTTTGGAATCCAAAGCTTTAGCTTTGGATTCCAAGTAAGTTATAAATTTTAACAGTTTGTTTTTATTAAAAAAACGAACAAACTTATGCTGTCAGTGCGTAAATTCTAGTATTGTACTACATTTGATAATTTTTCTAGGTGCTATACCACTTTTATGAGTTTGAAATCATACTTTATTAAAATATTACATGTCACATTATTAATGGGTTTACTGTTGACGCTATTAATAATTGGCGTTGTTGCAGCTATACAATGGTATTTTATTCCTCAAATGCCCTCTGTGGAACGTCTTAAAGATGTTCAAATGCAAGTGCCGCTCCAAGTCTACAGCAAAGATAAAGTTTTCATTGCGGAATATGGTACGCAACATCGCATTCCAGTGGATATTGAGAATATTCCCCCTCTATTAATTAAAGCAGTAATCGCAGCTGAAGATGAGAGATTTTACCAACATGCAGGTGTTGATCTAAAAGGCTTATTGCGGGCCGCTGTCAGTTTATTAAAAACAGGTCAAAAACGACAAGGTGGTAGTACCATCACGATGCAAGTGGCTCGTAACTTTTTTCTTTCCCAAACGAGAACTTTCACGCGCAAATTTAATGAAATTGCCTTGGCTTTGAAAATTGATGCCGAATTGTCAAAGGACGAAATACTGGAATTATACCTGAATAAAATTTACCTTGGTCATCGCGCTTACGGGATGGGAGCAGCAGCTCAAGTTTATTATGGCAGGGATCTTGACAAACTAACGCTAGCTGAATTGGCTATGTTAGCAGGTTTACCTAAAGGACCTTCAGCCAATAATCCTTTAACAAATCCTAAGCGTGCTATAGAGCGTAGAAATTATGTTCTTGGGCGTATGCTAACTTTAAACTATATTACTAAAGAGCAATATGATACCGCCAGCAAAGCACCGATTACAGCAAAACATTACAAGCTGATACCAGAAATAGATGGCTTATATCTTGCTGAAATGGCACGTTCTTTTTTGCTGAAAAAATTTGGTGAGCAAAGTATTGATAAGGGTTATAAGGTTTTTTTGACAATTACTAGTCACCTACAAGAAAAAGCCGATTTAGCTTTACGTCGTACTTTATATAGTTACGATAGACGGCATGGATACAAAGGGCCACTTGATCATGTATCCATACCGAAAAAACTAAAAGCCTCAGAGGTGAAAGAATGGGCTCATAAGATTTTGCTTAAATATCCTGTGGTTAGTACTTTAGTACCCAGCCTAGTTCTAAATGTCACTAGCAATAGCATTATTGCGTATAATCGCAAAGTGGGACAATTTAGAATTCCTTGGAGTTCAATCAAATGGGCACGCCGCTATATTACTGAAAATAGACGAGGGCGTTTTCCAAGAAGCGCGAGAAGTGTTGCCAAACGAGGCGATATTATTATGGCTCGTTACTTTATAAAACGAAAAAAGAAAACCAAAGATGATGAAACTATTACTTATAAAGTAGCAAGCCAAGTAGAGGAATCGCAACAGGCGAAATTAAAAAACGCCAGTTGGTCATTATATCAAATCCCAGAAGTTGCAGGTGCTTTAGCCTCAATTAATCCTAATGATGGCTCAATTATTGCGCTATCTGGCGGGATTGATTTTCACTATAGCAAATTTAATCGCGCTATTCAGGCAAAGAGGCAACCCGGATCATCTTTTAAACCGTTTATTTATTCTGCTGCTTTTGCAAAAGGTTATACAGATAGAAGTCGTATTAATGATAAAAAAATAGTTTTCCACGTTGGTGGTGGACGCTGGATTCCTAAGAACTCTAGCCATAAGTATTATGGTTGGGTAACGCTTAGAACTGCGTTGACTTATTCCTTTAATGTTAGTGCGATCCGATTATTAAAACAGATAGGTGTAGCTTATGCAATTAATCATATTGCTAAATTTGGTTTTGACAAAGATAAAATCCCCCGAAATTATACAATCGCTTTAGGTACTGCCGAAGTTACACCTTTAGAATTAGCGACAGGCTTTGCGGTTTTTGCAAATGGCGGCTTTAGAGTTAAACCTTATTTTATTGATCACATTGAAGATGTTAATGGTAAAGTTGTTTATTCAGCGAATCCATTTAAAGTTTGTCATAAATGCCCCGAGGAAATTTTACTCTCTGAAAAAGCTCTAGAATCTAACATTCTAGTCCCTCATCAGGCTTGTTCATTAACTCCTAGATATGCACCGCGAGTTATTAGTACTCGTAATGCTGCTATGATTACTTCTATACTTAAGGATGTCATTAGGAGAGGTACAGGTAAAAAAGCCCGTCGCTTAGGACGTAGTGATATTGCTGGAAAAACTGGAACAACCAATAATCAATTAGATGCTTGGTTTGCGGGCTATTCACCTAATATAGTAACCACTGTTTGGGTTGGATTTGATAATCCCCGTTCTCTTGGACATAAAGAATACGGCGGAAATACGGCACTGCCAATGTGGGCTTACTTTATGAGTTGGGCATTAAAAGGTAAAGCTATTAGCTCTTTTCCTCAACCACGCGGTTTTCATTTAAATGAAACCAGGAGTAATCGCTTCCCACGAAGCTATACTAGTAAGAGAAAGAAAACAAGGAAAAAAACCAAAAGAACCAAGCGTCGTGTAACGAAACGGAAAAAGCCTATAGTGAAAAAACGTCACAATCGATCTAAACCTCGTAAGGTTCATAAAAAGTCTACTGTCATCCCAGCTCAATTGTTTTAACGGATTTGAAGAAAAGGGCAATCCCCCTGTGCTTGCCCTTTAAAATCCTAAGAAAGATAAAAATGTATATGTTAATTAATAGCTTATTAATAATTGTCGCTTATTTAATCGGCTCCATCTCAGGAGCAATAATTACCACGAAACTAATGGCATTACCCGATCCACGTACACAAGGTTCTGGTAATCCAGGTGCAACTAATGTCTTGCGTCATGGGGGCAAAAAAGCAGCACTATTTACACTTTTGATTGACATATTAAAAGGAATAATCGCAGTTTTAATTGTAAAATTAATTGTTACAACACCAATAGTATTAGCAGCCGCTGCTTTAGCAGTATTCTTAGGACATTTATATCCGATTTTTTTTCAATTTAAAGGCGGTAAAGGTGTTGCAACAGCCTTTGCAGCCTTATTGATATTAGCATGGCCAGTTGCCTTAGCAGCATTATTCACTTGGATAATTATGGCCTTGATATTTCGTTATTCCTCACTTTCAGCCATTACGGCTGCTATTATTACACCTATTTATATGTTTTGGTTGATACCAAACTGGGAATATACACTGGTTAGCATTATAATCTGTGGATTTCTGATTTGGCGGCATCGTTCTAATATCCAAAATTTATGGAATGGCACAGAAGATAAAATAGGTACTACTTAATCTCCAACCACTAACAACTCAATAAATAACTAATTATATATGGCAGGACATAGTAAATGGGCTAACATCCAACACCGTAAAGGAGCCCAAGATGCAAAACGAGGTAAATTATTTACCAAATTAATTCGTGAAATTACCATCGCTGCACGCTTAGGAGGTGGCGATCCAGCCGCTAATCCACGCCTACGAGCTGCTATTGATAAAGCCTTAGCTGGCAATATGACCAAGGACACGATAGAACGCGCTATCAAACGTGGTTCAGGTACGGCTGAAGGCGATAATTACGAAGAAGTACGTTATGAAGGTTATGGCGTTGGTGGAATAGCAGTTATGGTAGATTGTCTAACTGATAACCGCAATCGCACTGTTGCCAAAGTACGCCACGCATTTAGCAAACACGGCGGTAATTTAGGCACAACTGGATCAGTATCTTATTTATTTGAAAAAAAAGGGATTATTACTTTCCCAGCGGGTAGCGATGAAGATCAAATCATGGAGATAGCTTTAGAGGCTGGAGCTCAAGATGTCGTGCAAAATGAGGATGAGTCAATTGATGTCTTAACAGCTCCTGATGACTTTTATGCAGTTAAAGAGGCTATGGAAAAAGCCAAATTAATCCCCTCTCAAGCCGAAATAACAATGCAAGCTGCAACTAATATTGCCCTTGACTTAGATAATGCCAAAAAAATGCTAGGTTTATTGGACATGTTAGAAGATTTAGACGATGTTCAACATGTTTATTCTAATGCCGATATTAGTGATGAAATTATGGCACAATTAAGCTAACTACTGGTGAAAACTCGTATTTTAGGAATAGACCCCGGATCTAGGATTACCGGTTTTGGGGTCATTGAAATTTATCGTCGCAAAGCAGTATATGTCACCAGCGGTTGCATACGAACTAAATTAAAGGATTTACCATCGCGTTTGCATGAAATTTATACCAGTATTAATCAAATCATTGCAGAATATCAACCTACAGTATCTGCGATTGAACAAGTATTTGTACATCGCAATCCCGCCTCTGCTATAAAATTAGCCCAAGTACGAGGAGTTGCTATTGTTGCCTGTATGCAGCAAGGTTTATTGGTAAATGAATACGCTCCCACTCAAATTAAACAAGCTATTGTTGGCAAAGGTCATGCGGAAAAAATACAAGTACAACATATGGTTAAAGTATTATTATCGCTTTCTGGTAGCCCGCAAGAAGATGCAGCTGATGCTTTAGCTATCGCACTTTGTCATGCTCATAATTTTTCCATTCAAAAATAAAAACTCAACAATTCAACAATTCAACAATTCAACAATTCAAACAATTAAAACAATTCAAATAATTCAATAAAATGATAAGTCAATTACGTGGCATATTAATCGAAAAGCAACCACCACTATTAGTCATTGACGTACAAGGTGTAGGCTATGAAGTCCTAGCACCCATGCCGACTTTTTATAATTTACCTGAAATCAAAAACGAGATCAGCTTATTAACCCATTTTATTGTGCGTGAAGATGCTCAGATTCTTTATGGGTTTCTCAATGAAGCAGATCGTTCATTATTTCGTGATCTCATTCGAGTCAGCGGCGTTGGGCCAAAATTAGCCTTAAGTATTCTCTCTTCAATGGAATTGCCAACCTTTATCGAATCGATTCACGAAAATAACACTGGTCGTTTAATTCGTATCCCTGGAGTCGGTAAAAAAATGGCTGAAAGGCTAGTTATAGAAATGCGTGACCGTTTGAAAAATTGGCAAACAACCACAACACCTACTCCCGCAACGCCCCAACTAATCACCCAAGGAGTCACCACACCACTTGAAGATGCAATCAGTGCATTAATTTCTTTGGGCTATAAACCAACTGATGCCCGTCGTTGGGTACAAAGCGTTGCTGAAGAAGGTTTAACCAGTGAAATCTTAATTCGTCGAGCCTTACAAGCTGCCTTATAATATAGGACTTACGCATTGACAAACTATTTTTTTTTATTTTCTCCTTGGAGTAAGTTTAAAATTTTAATAGTTTGTTTTTATTAAAAAACTTCTAAAAAATCACTTGTCAATGCGTAAGTCCTAATAAGCTGTTGCAAAATAAAACATGGTTTCCATTGTCTGAACCTTGATTACAAAGGATTATAAGGATTATAAGGATTATAAGAATTGTTTAATCAATCGCTTCTAACCCAATCCTGTAAATCCTTTTAATCCCTTAAAATCAAGGTTCAGACAATGGCTGCAATTTATTTAGCAACAACTCTCATCTCAAATTAAAAATTAATTGATATATTTTTTTACAATCAAAAGGATTAACCCCCCATGATCATCATCATGCACTCCCAAGTAACGGAGGGCGAAATTGACAACGTTGCAGCCAAATTAAAATCGCTCGGTTTAGAAGCCAATATCTCACGCGGTATTGAAAGAACTATCATCGGAGCCATTGGTGATGAACGCAAAATTCATAAAGAAACCTTAGAAGCCTTGCCCGGTGTTGAAGATGTTATACGTGTCATGAAACCCTACAAAATTGTGGCGCGAGAATCACATCAGGCGAATACCGTTGTTGATATTAAAGGCATTCCATTAGGCGGCAAAAAGCTACAAGTAATTGCAGGACCATGTTCAGTTGAAACACAATCACAAATGGATTTAGCCGCACAAGCGACTGCTCATGCTGGCTGTCGCCTAATGCGAGGTGGGGCATTTAAGCCACGCACCAGCCCTTATAGTTTTCAAGGCAAAGGTGTAGAAGGCTTAAAAATATTTCGTCAAGCCGCTGATAAGCACAATTTACCGATTGTTACCGAACTCATGGATGTGCGCCATCTGGACTATTTTTTAGAATACGGCGTTGAAGTGATACAAATTGGGGCGCGGAATATGCAAAACTTTGATTTACTTAAAGAAGTTGGCAAAGTGCATATTCCTATTATACTCAAACGCGGCTTATGCGCCACTTTATCAGAATGGTTAATGTCAGCAGAATATATCGCTGCCGGTGGTAATCACAACATAATTTTATGTGAGCGTGGCGTGCGTAGTTTTGAAAAAACCTACCGTAACATGTTAGATGTTACCGCCATTCCCATGCTAAAAAAAGAAACCCATTTGCCTGTTATTGTCGATCCCAGCCATGCAGGTGGCAAAGCATGGTTAGTATCCGCCTTATCAAAAGCCAGCATTGCAGCCGGTGCAGATGGATTACTAGTTGAAATGCACCCAACCCCTTGCGAAGCTTGGTGTGATGCCGATCAAGCCCTGACACCAGATGAATTGAAAAATTTAATGAGTGAATGGCGGGTTCTTGCACAAGCGGTAGGGCGTGATCTCTAAATAAATTATGATTAATTTGTAATTCTTTTTATATGATTAATTTGTAATTCTTTTTACCGGCTTACTTCTAAGCCGGTAAAGGGCGATTTCTCCAAACCAGTTTGGCAACCAACCCATCCGCCGTTGCGCGTGATGCTCCATATCTACCACAGAGCGTTGTAGCACCTCAATCTCCAGCTTCTGGCACAATTTTTCAAAATCACGCACTGTACATAAATGAATATTTTCAGTATTATACCATTCATTAGGCAATGCACGAGAACTAGGCATCATACCAGTAAATAATAATGACAAACGCGCCCGCCAATAAGCAAAATTAGGAAAAGTTACAATACCTTCACGCCCAACCCGTAACATTTCCATTAATAACTTATCTGGACGATGTATAGTTTGGATTGCTTGCGTCATCATCACATAATCAAAACTATCATCTGGAAAATTTGATAAACCCTCATTTAAATCCGCATGGATTACATTCACACCAGCTTTGATACAATCGACAATATTATCATCATCAATTTCCAAGCCATATCCAGTTATTTGGCGAGTTTTGTGCAAATAAGCCAATAATGTCCCATCACCACAGCCTAAATCCAGAACATGCGAACCTTCAATAATCCATTCACTCATTAATGCTAAATCTGTACGTATTTCCATAATTAGTCAAATGTCAGCTGTTAATTTACTCCATTTATTTTAGAACTCTCATCATCAGCGTACCAGGCATCGGATCTAAACCAGCAATGAAGCGAATTTGCGCCAATGTAGTATGCACTTTAGCATAAGCTAATTCTCGATTAATTTCAGATAAGAGTTTCTTCGCACGTATAAAAATCATTTCAAAATCATCATATTGCAATTTATATAATTGTTTTTCTACCCCAGATAAGTCCTGTGCTAGCTTGAAGTCTTCAAGTGCAATTTTATATTTATGATAGGAAAACCACAGTTCAGTAAGAACTGCCATACTTAATGCCATCCGTTGATGATCACTTAATATCAATCGAGCTTCACTTGCTTTCTTATTCGCCAAACCACCCGTAAAAACATTCAATAAATTCCACGATATTTGTAATCCAGCTTGTCGCCATTTTGGATTAGAAAGAAATTGATTACTACTATAATACCCTCCCCAAGAAATTTCTAAGCCGGGAAATAATCGTAAAATAGATTTTTTTATCTCTAATTGATTAATACGCTTTTGATAATCAGCTTCTCGTAACAGCGGTTGATTAAGCAAGGCTTGAGATTCCAAATCTTCTAAAGAAACTTTTAATGTTGGGATTTCATAATTATCAGGAACGACTACATCATAAGCTGTGCCTGGTGGTAGATTCATTAACCTAGCTAATTGCGTCTTTGCCTGAGATAATTCTCCCTGTAACATAACGAATTGTTGGTAGGTTTCCAATAAACGCTTGCGATAAGAAAGAATTTTTTCAGATTCATTTATCTGTTCTTTAGAACGTACTAGCAGTACTTGAATATCATCCAATAATTTATCAATAGAGGGTAATAAACGTTGGGCAGCCACCGTTTGCCAATAATAGCCTTGTATTTCTTTAATCATGGTTTGAACCATTTGTCGTCGCCGCTCCTTGGCTATTAACACCTCATTACCTAACTGTTGAGCA
The DNA here is from genome assembly GCA_026993485.1 of Thiotrichaceae bacterium. Lineage (GTDB taxonomy): Bacteria > Pseudomonadota > Gammaproteobacteria > Beggiatoales > Beggiatoaceae > JAUXCJ01. The sequence goes on from JALWSU010000444.1 coordinate 17,244, forward strand.
ACCACATAGCTGATTCCAAAATCCAAGACATTTAATACCACATTAAAACTAATAACTGCATTATCACGCGGTTCAGTAGTAGAAGCTTCTAAACTTTGTTGCCCAGTTATCAAAGATTGATAAATACCACCACTATCATTACTACGCTCCTGATAACCTGCTGCTAAAACTAAATCAGGTAACATCTTATAGTTAGCAACCTCAAGTAAACGCTCTTTAAGGGCTATTTCCATGACTTTAACCCGATGCGCTAAATTATATTTTAAGGCACGCGCGATAACATCCCATAAATTTAGGGGTTTTGTAATAGCTATTTGCTGTTTATATAGTTTGGAAAGATCCTTATCAACTCTATTTTCAACTGGTTTTGGTTTCAAAGCTATAGGTTTTACCGCACATCCCACAGCTAAAAATAATCCCAAGAATATAACGAACAGTTTTTTTAGATTTGTTTTTAGTATTAACATGCTTGATTATTATTAGTTCCTAATAGCGATTTAAACATGAATTTTCCATTTTTAATATTTTGTTTTCTCATTTTAGAAATCAGTTCTTTATATACAATAGAGTATTTGTCTCTGAATTGTTCTTCAGAATAATATTTTTCAATACGTTGAATACCTATTTTCCCCATTTTATTTGCCAGAGTTCGATTATTTAGAATACGCATGGTTTTGGTTGCAATATCATAACTATCCATAATATTTGCAATATATCCAGCTTGTCCTAAATTATCATCAATACCATAAAGCAGTTCTTTACAAGCACCAACTTTCGTCGCAACCACAGGTAAACCACTAGCCATCGCTTCCATGACGACTAAAGGCATAGTACTTTTGATAGAAGTCAATAAAAACACATCCATTTTTTTATAAAACTCAAGCGGATTAGCATTTTCTATAAAACTCACCACAGTTTCTAAATTTAATAATTCACGCAAGGCTAAACATTCTTTATAATAATGTTCTTCTTTATTTTGCTTCTGTTTTTGCTTTTGCCCAATCAAATAAGCTTCAATATTTGGATGAAATTCTTTGATAATTGCAACCACATTCAAAAATGTTTTGATATCTGTACTCTCCTCAATTCTACCAATCATACCAATAACAGGAGGCTGGCTTGTTATCCTAGTTCTTCGCGCTTTTGTAAATAAATTAATTGGGATTCCATTGGGAATCACTCGCACTTTTCTAGGATTGGCACCGTATTCTGCAATTAATTTTTTATTACCTTCAGAAAAGGTAATCAGTGTTGTAACGGTTTCATATTCAAATTTGATCAGTCTTTTAAAAAAATTACGCCACATTTCTTGCAAGTAAGGTTCATCTAACCATGATGAATTATCCAACAAGTTGAAATCCATATCCTTTTCCTGCATATAGAGACTGTGTTCAGTGATTACAGAAGGTTTCTTATAAAGCGCAGTCATCATACAAACCAAAAATCCAGCAAATCCGGTGCCAGCAGCATGGTAAATTTTAGCCTTAGGAAGACGATTGATAAGCATAAATACTCGCCAGATTTTTAAATGCAGATTACGCCAATTATAATAATATTTGAGAAAGCCATTTTTTCCATGCTTTTTGGCATAGATTTCACCTAACAAAGTAAATCCACTTTCAGAAAGCAGGAAATGTTTAAAAAATCCGTCCTGATATTTTTCTAAAATATCCTTAAAGAGTTGACATTCATCATCATTTAGCTGTCCTCTTCTAAAACTGAAGCGTGAGATTTCATGAATCAGTAAATCGATTCGATTCTTTTCTAATTTAGTAAATTTTACTAGCTTGGCATCTTTTATAGTCGTATAGTCAGATAAATTAAATTGTTGAAATGAAATAACATTTTCCGGCAAGGAATAGCGCATATTCCAAATCTTTTTAGATTCGGTTGTCAATGCTACCACAGCAAAGGTCATTTTTTTTTTATAACATTTGATTAAACCTTGTACCCAAGAAGCAACACTGCCAGTGGAATAAGGATAACTGTTTTCTATAATTAAGCAAACATCAGCTATCTCTATCATTTCATTCCTTATTTACTATGCTAACATTTTTTAAAAATGCTAGTTCGTCAAAATAACTTTTAAAAGTAGAGGAATAATCATTTTCGTCAAAAGTTGCCTTAACTTGATTAATAAATTTCTCAGCCTTTTCTATTTGCTTATTTTCTAAAAAATATCTGATCGCCATGTTATAAGTGGATAAATTGGTATGTTCTTGTTTTTTTATGACTTTTTCTATAGCTTCACAGGCATTATTAAGATAAAAGTGACCAATATGAGGATCCACCAGACCAATATAATAAATTTCATGATACAAATTAGCTAATCTTAATTGATCTGGTTCAGCTTGCCTATTTAACTCTATCAACTCGTTTAAAATTTCATTACGTTTTTCATTAATAAGACGTGCAGCACCAACAATGATTGATGGATATTTACTATATTCCAACAACATTTGTAGAATACGGGTTTTATGTGGTGTCCACTTTAATTTATCCAATAAATTCAAGGTAGCTCTAGAATCCTCATAAGGTTGGCGGCCATGAATTAATTCAATCACCTTATCAGAGAGAAGATTATAATAAGATTCATCAATTCCAGTTAGGTTTTTATCTAAATAGTCTTGATTAATAACCTCATATTTCTCCATAGCAAGCGAACGAACTGGGGCATGCTTTAACGAAAATGCAAACGATAAAACCGATATTGGCCCTACTAATGGTAAACAAGCCAGAATAAACATATTTGTTTTCAATGCTTTACCAATAACAAAGTGAGACTTCAAATCTTGAAATTCGAACTCAATTTCAGCAATTGTGGATAAATAGCTTAAGCTGAGAAATACGCTAATAGCATGAGCAATAAAAAAAAGCAGCCACCATAGGCTGCTTTCTAGTAATAAAAAAATAATAACAAAACTTGTGTCAACTACCCATAAAGCTAAAATCACCCAAAGATATAATTTTTTTAATGTGTTCATTTTTAATTTCCTGCCAATTGTCTCCCAATTTTTTCTCCTTGAATTTGGCTAAGATTGGTGATAATTCTTCAGCAAAACCAAATAGCACAACAAGTTTATCTCCAATAAGAAACTTGTCATCAAATTCCCGCGTTTGTAATTCTAATCCTGTTACTAAACTTTCCAGTTGAGTTTCTGATAGATTACCAATTGGTAAATAAGCTAGTTTATAAGACAACTTTGCTTGTTGAAATAATGTTAGCCGTTTTTTCAGAAAACCTTCAGCAATCTCTGGTTTAAATACTAATACATTTTTAAATAAGCTATATTCCAACATAGTTTCCATATATAGCTTCTTTTCTAAATTAAATCTTAGGGCTAGAGCAAGGACATACAAACCAAGCAAAACCTCCTCTTTTTTCATAGTATAACGGATACGCTCTATCACAATCACATATTCCATTAGATTACCCTTCATTACAGGGATAGAAATAACAAATTGATTAATTTCTGCAATAACTTTAAGTGAAATAATTTGTTTTTCTAGTTGCAGTACCTGAAACCATTCTGGTGCGTCACTTGTCACAATCTTATCTGGAAAATCAATGGGATTAGAAATCCCATACCTAAATAAGCTAACATATTGATTATTATCAATGTCTAGTTTATAAACGATCCCTCCTTCAACAAAAGTATAGCGGTAAAGCATTGTAAAAATGCGGGAAAACATTTCTAGTTCTTCATTGGTATCTTTAAGGATTTGACGTAATTCATGATAAAGGTAAGTTGGGCGATCAACACGAAAATAACTCTCACCTAAAAATTGTTTATGTGACGTATCAATTAAGGCAATTTGAGATTTCAGCTCCTCAATTCTTTTTTGGGCGATAATGTCAGTTTCTCTTAAAACTCTATGTTCTCTATCACTAGTTTCTTTTTGGTATCCAACAATTAAAATGAGTAAGAAACCCATAATTAGAATTAATCCATCTTCTAGATTAATTAGACTCAATGCAAAATGATTTAAGCTAATTATCGCTAACAATAAAGCAATGCTACCGACAATTATACCCATAATTCGGTAAAACAGGGCAAAAATAATCCCTACAAAAATAAAAATATAAGGAATTAATTTTACTGGTAACAAATGCCAAATACCAAAAAATAAAAAACTATAAATAACAGCTATTTCAATATAAGGTAAAAAATATCTTATTTGATTCATTTACTTAAACCGCCAATTAATGCCAAGATCACCCCTAGTTTCCCCATCCCCGCTTAAACTATCAATACGGTATTCTAGGCCTCCTAGAAAATCTAAATCTCTATCAAAACTGTAACGCAAACTTACTTCTGGAGTTGCAGCAAGTCCTTCAAAATTTTCTCCACGCATATAACCAATAGTAAAACTATAATGGAACAGGTTTTTATAAGGCCCAAAATAGCGCAATCCAGAAATAACATAATAAGGCATATCGAAACGGCGAACAATATAATCCGTATTCCCTTTACCCTGAATATGTACCCAACCAATGCCATGTTGCAAGGTGGGACTTTTATCGTCAAGAATATACATAAAATAAGGATGTAAAATATGCATATAACCGACTTCTTCACCGCTATCTGGTAACTTATAATCACTATAAGTATAACTACCTCCAAGAATAGTTTTTCTTCCAGGTTTATAGTAACCTGATATTGTTCCGCCACTTTTCAGCGCAAAATTCTTGAGTAATGCCGTTACATCAGTCTCCACATCACGATAATATCCTTTAAAAGCCAACTGAGAAAATCCTAGACGGCGACGCTGCCATCCAGCCTTAAAGCCGAACTGATTATCGCTTGATAATGCCGCAAAATAAAGTTTATCCTTAAAGCCTACAACTTTATCAATCTTTAAAGAAAACTGATCTTTACCATTGAAATTATAATCTTTGAATGTCACTCGTCCCCAATTAGTTATGGGAAACATCAGCTCAGTTTCTACTGGATAGAAAGTACCATGCAGTTTATTATCAATAAATTTTATTCTAGTACTAATATGTGGAGACCAAAACCGCCTCTTATCCATACGCAGCCATTCTGCCTGCTGTTGCTCGTGTGGGGTATATTCGACATTGCCAATAACCTTACCCAATAAAGCCTCTGTTGTATCTAACTCTCCAGCCATCAAAGCAAAATAAGCTGCATAAATACGATTACCACTAATATCCTTATAATCTTTAACCCAATCAAAGGCTTCCTGATATTTACCATAAGCTAACAACAGTTCCGCCTGTTTAAAAGCATAACGAATACTAAATTCTTTATTTTGATACTTTTGCTGCAATGCTGCTAACATGCTTAAATGCTGATTTTTGTCATTATAGCGTAGTTGCGAAAGCATCCACATATCCAGACGAGATACTAATAAAGAATTTAAATGTTGAATAGTTTCCCTATAACGCCGTTGAGCTACTAACATATCCATATAATTAAAAGAAATCTCCAACGGCACCTTTGGCTCTTGCAATAATTGTTGATAAATTTTTTCGGCTTTTTGTGTTTCACCAATATTGCTTAAAGCCCATGCCTTATCGCGCTGTTTCTGAATGTTATTCTCGCTGCCCTCACCCTCACCCTCAGCATTAGCTGTAAAAAACAACGCTGCTAAAAACAGGCAAATCAATACTCTCATTACTAAGAATCCTCTGCTATGATTTGAATCAGTCGTATATTTGTTTCCCTGAAAGGCTTTTCTTGTCCCAAACGTTTATATAAAAGTGCCAAATCTTTTAAAACTTTAATCTTATCATCAAGTTTCTCAGTTTTTGTATTTTTATGTTGTTTTAACCAGCGTTTATGCAAATTGATAGAGTTTTGCCAACGACCACTTTTTTGATAAGCTTGAGCAATAGTAATCACTACTTCGCTAGACATTTTCGAGATAGGTAATGTTTCTAGCACCGCCGCTTGTTTAGCATATTGCTTATCTTTACCATAAGCAAAGGCTAACATTAATTTATATTCATCCTTACCAGTTTTATTCAGTAATTTCGCTAAAATTTTAGCTGCCTTTGAATAATCATGTTTAACATAAAGATAATGCTTAGCTAACTTCTCCCCATGATTATTATTCGGTTGTTGTTGAAAAACAAATTCTAAAGCGGTTTCATATTCTTTCTTGCTAATATTGTGAGCTGTACTTAAATAAATTGGCTCATATTTATTATGATTTATCTGATAAAGTCTTTTATAAACAGACACAGCTTGTTTTTGTTGTCCTTTTTTTATATAAAGGTAAGCTAAACTTTCCAAATATTTGGGATTTCGAGTTTTTCTATAAAGCTGTTTATAATCATAAACAGATAATTTAGTTTTAATTGGCTTAGATTGCCTAGATTGCCTAGATTGCCTAGATTGCCTAGATAGATTTTTTTGGACATAGGTTAATTGCACAGTTGATTTGGGCAAATATTTTTTATTACGAGTTATTTTGTAAAGCTTTTTATAAAGAGATGCTATTTTTGCCCTTTGTCCAGTTTTAGTATAAAGAGCAACTAAAACGTCTACATAACCTGATTTTTTAGGGTGTTTCTGCACTAAGCGGCTAAAATAATAAATTGCTTTTTTGTGTTCCTTCTTTTTTAAGTAATAGTAACCCAAAAACTTATCGGAACGTAAAAACGGATAAGTTTCCATTAAATTAACTAATTTTGCGGGTTTATTACTATAAACTGCTGCTAATTGTTTTAAATATTTTCGGTTTTGAGTGTGTTTATAAGACTGAAGCAAAATATCTGCCATCATGTTTTTATCTTTTAGTACCGAAGCCAAACTATAACTCTGTTTTAATGCACTAAAATCATGCCATTTTTTCCATATCATAAGATAAGTTTTCAAGGCTTTTTTCTGTTGCCGGCTATCTATATAAATTTGGGCTAATGTTTGCTGATATTTCCGATTTTTTGGGTATTTTTTTGATAAAATCCGAAATTGTTTTTCTGCCCCTAGATAATCTTTGTCGTCAAGATAAAGTGTAGCTAAATTTTCTAAATATTGCTTCTCTTTGGTGCGTTGCGCCAAGAGACGCAACAATTGTTTCATTTTTGGCTTATTTTTTAACTCATAAGCCAAATTATAGGCGGCTTTTAAGGCAGGCACTGTTCGCCATTTTCGCCAGATTTTTTCATAAATAGCTAATGCCTTTACTTTGTCATCGCGCTGGTTATAAGTTTCCGCTAAACGAAAGGCATAAGTAGGCTTATAATTAGCTAATTGAGATAAATATTGAAATTCTTCAATAGGTAAATCAGCTACTTTAGCAGTAAAATAGGCTTTTTCTAACAGTTTAACATCATGATATTCTTGGTAAGCCCCCCAATAAGTCGCTGCGGTATTTTCTGCATCACCGAGTTTTTGATAAAGAAATGCTAAACGCTCATAATCCGTGAAACTTTGGATTAAACCAACATGCTTGAGTGCGCTATTATAATCTTTCTTTTCTACATATAAGTTGATCAAATCCCCTCTTAATTGATCATTATTTTCCATTGCTAAACTACGTTCCATCCAACGAATTTTTAAATCAGAATCCTTGCTCCATAAAGCCACTTTTAAAGCTGCATCCACCTTTTCCTTAGAAAAATTTTTACCTGCTGCTTCTTGCCATTCGCTCTCATAAACATTAACCGCTTCAGCAAAGCGTTGATTCCAAATTAAAAAATCTTTTAAGTAATCGGTTTGTTTAAATAGCTTTGCAAAAAAGATAACCGTATCTTGGTTTTCTTTAAGCGTTTTATTTTTTTCCCATAAGGCATTCGCATATAATAAGACGTTTTTAAAATAAGCTTCATCCCGAAATCCTAAATCGTAAAGTTTTTTGACTGTCGCTTTATAATTAGGCAAATCTTGCCTATCACGATATAGTTGTGCCAAACGCTTCAATGCCAGAAACTTGTTTTGTGGTAATGTTTCAGTTTCTGCCGCCCGTTTATAATAAACAATTGCCTGATCGTATGAACCCGTCTTGACAAAAGAATCGGCTACGTTCATTGCAGGTGGCCTCAACAAATAATAAAGAAAACCTAAACATATAAAAATCAATATAAACAGCCACTTATTAAAAATAGGGGTTGGACGATAACTACTGGAGTAATTCATGCGCTAATTTCCAGAAAATACCCATTTGTTGGGCTTGATTTTGCAAATTACGAATATCCTGCTCACTTACTTTCTCGGCATAGTCAATTGCTAAAATAAATTTCTTATCTTGTTTTAAACGTGTTACCCATCCAGAAAGCCAAGTCATATCTTGCTTTCCTCTCCTAACAAACTTGCCATTTTTTTTATCATAAAAAAAAGACTCAATTAAAACACCTTGTATCAGATTTTTTATTTTTGGATAAATTGCAAATCCTCGATTAATAATAATTTTTCCCTCGGTTTTAGTTCTAATATAAGCGACTAGTTCTTGAGCCTTATTTTTATAAATATCACATTTCTCGGAATGTAAAATACATAATATTTCCACACCATCTGCTGTGTCAAGAAATACTTGTTGATAATCTTGTTTTAAGATAAATGACAATTCTTGCTGAATTACTTTTTGCCATGCAGGATGCGTAATATCAACTAAAACAGATGCCCAGGCTTTATTATCTTTAATTATCGCTTCTTTGGGGAACTTAGCAAAATAAGGCGAGAATTGATTAATTTCCGTTAAAGATAAATAAGCATAGCTCTTGTTTTTATTACCTTGCACTTTTGCATACGGATTCAAAATAAATATATCAATTGTCTCAGGAATAACAACTTTATTTGAATAATTAATAATAAATGATAAGGAATCATGAGTTTGTTGAGAACAAGATAAAATTAATACACTAGAAATCATCAGCAATTTCTTTAATAATGACATATTCCCAATGTCCCAAAATTTTTTCAATAATATAATAAGAAATAAAGAAAACTACCATGCTGGAGAATAATAAACCCAAACCATCGTATGGAAGATTCATTTGGATACCAATAAAAGTCAATAAAAAATTTAAGGCAAAAAATAGAAAACAAATCCATGCTAATGGTTTTTTTTGGTTCATATAATCTAGAATTAGCATGTTTAAGGAAAATAAACCCAGAAATAAAGTTGCGATGAGAAGTATATTAAAAACATAAGGATTACTCCAAGGCAAATGGATAAAACCTAGTGACACCATTAACATAATAAACATAGTTAATCCGCCATAAATAAAAATAAGAGCGTAAAAAATTTTTTGATAACCTGCAATCATTTCGATTTTGCTTTTATCAAGCCTTGATAAAGGAAAATTATGATAAAGCCCCTCGGAAAATTCTTTATGAGGAGATTTGATATATTCATTAACACGTCTCAAGGTTAATAATTGGGCTATGGATAAAATGGTAAAAGCAACAAAAAATGGATAATCATAGTCTGAATAGCGAAACAGTGGGTCAACTGGATGCGTTGTTTGTGGCATAAACCAAAATAAAATCTTATCAATCCATATTCCTAAATTAAAAAAGAAAAAGAATAATAAAGATGGTAAAGCATCTTTTTTTAAAAAGCCAAAACTGGAAGAAAGGATATCATTTCGATGATACGCTTTGAAAATATAACCGTATTGAATAAATCCGATTCCAGAAAATCCAAAAATAAGCATAACTAAAACATATTCAATTTCAAAAAATTCCCTAGTAAAGAAAATGATAATATAGGTTATTCCTAATACGAATAAGTAACTGAAAAAAATCAGGCGTTCTAACTTTAGAATCATCATAATATTATTGATAATCCAAAGCGCACCTAAACCAGTAGTTAATCCCGCAAAAATTAAGCCATGACTGAAAGGTTTTAAAGAAACCGATACAAACAAAAGCAAAGTTAAACTAAAAATTATAGGCATAACCAATAACAGAGCACCTGTTAAACTATTTAGTACTTCGTTGTAATTTTTAGTAAAAAGTGCCTCATTCAAATGAAAATTTAACATGCCATTGATAGGAGAACTGAAAATCATTGATAAGACAATGGCATAAGTAAAATGTATAAAAAAATAGGCATCCAGCCCATATAATAATTGCTCCATCCAAGCAATCAACGCCAGAAAAATCACCGTTAGCCACCACGCACCAACGCTGTCTGCGGCTCGCAGTATTTCTTGTATGACAGATTCGGTGATTGTTGTTGGAGCCTTGTGAGGATTAAAACTAAATATAATTTTCATCGTAAAAATCTACTTACTCTACTCAGTGATTTCATTACTTTCTCGGACTTACGCACTGACAGCATAAGTTGATTAGTTTTTTAATAAAAACAAAGTGTTAAAATTTATAACTAACTTACTTGGAGTCCAAACGAAGTAAGCGTAGCTAAAGCTTTAGCTTTAGCTTAGCTTCGCTTACTTCGTTTCGCTTACTTCGTTTCGCTTACTTCGTTTGGAAGGTCCAAAGCTAAAGCTTCTTCGCGTCTCTTCGCTCCAAGGAGAAACTCAAAAAATTTGTTTGTCAATGCGTAAGTCCTAACTTTCATATTTATTGCTATAAATAACTTTTTTTTGATATAGAGTTTTTGATACTGGTTCATTAATCAGGTTTTGCAGATTATCAGTTTTGTCTATGACTTTTGGTTCGGATTTGACTGAAAATTTCTCAGATTGTTTAGCTTTATTGAAAAGTTCTTCATACACAACTCGATATTTATTTTTTAGGATGGTATCAGTGTAATATTTTTCCACACGCTTAATACCAGTTTGAGCCATTTGATTAGCTAGTTTCGGATTTTTGATGAGATGCAAGGTTTTCATTGCTAGTGCTTGACTATCCATAACAGCGGTTATGTAACCAGCATGTCCTAAATTATCATCACCAAACCCTAGTATCAGTTCATCACAAGCACCTACATTGGTTGCTACAATAGGTAATCCAGCCGCCATTGCTTCCATGACAGATAGTGGCATGGCTTCCTTAACGGATGTTAATAACACAATATCGAATTTTTTTAAATAGTCATCCAAACTATCGACGCGCCCTGTAAAAGTTATATAATCTTGTGCATTAACTATTTCACGTAAGGCAAGGCATTCTTCATAATAATCCTTATCCTGTGGTCCAACAAGATATGCTTGAAGATTAGGACAATATTCTTTGACAAGCGTTGCTACATTTATAAAAGTTTTAATATCCTTAACCGCTGAAATTCTACCAATCATACCAATAACTGGAGTGGATGTTGTTAAACGAGTTTTTCTAACTGGTATAAATTGCTCAAGTTTGATGCCATTTGAAATAACTTGCACTTTTCTCGGATCAGCACCGTATTCTTCCATAATGGGCACATTGTTGTAATTTGCAGTAATTAGGGTTGTCACCCTTTCATATTGATATTTTGTTAAGGCTTTATAAAAATCGCGCCACATTTCCCGCATATATGGATCTGATAACCATTTGGGATCAGCTGAACTTAAATCCATTTCTCTTTCCTGCATATAAATACCATGTTCAGTAATTAATGACGGCTTGTCATATAGTTCGGTCATCATACAAGCTAAAAATCCAGAAAATCCAGTACCTGGGGATTGGTAAATTTTCGCATTTGGTAGTTCATTAACCAGCATAAATACTCGCCAAATGATAATATGAATAGTACGCCAATTATAAAAATAGTTTATAAAACCGTGTTTGCCATGTTTTTCATTATAAATCTGAGTGAATAATTTAAATCCATTTTCAACTTGCATAAAATGCTTGAAAAAACCTTCCTTGTAATTATGCAATATATCTTTCAAAAGTTGACGTTCTTCTTCATTTAAATGCCCAGTTCTAAAACTGGAGGTAGCTAGTTTATAAATGTTAGAATAAATTCTCTGTTCTTCATCCGAAGAAAATTTGCTAGGTTTCGCATTCCTTATGCCACTGTAGTCAAATAAATCTAAACTTTTTACGGCAACCACATTCTCAGGTATTATAAAACGTTTATCAGCATCGGTTTTTTTCCCAGCAGTCAGTGCAACTATTGTAAAAGTCAATTCGGTTGCATAATATTTAATTATATGATGAACCCATGAAGAAACACCACCTATTTCATAGGGATAAGTGCCTTCAGTAATTAGACAAATATCCGCTGAATCATTCATGTTATGCCTCATTAACTATATATAAATTTCCCGTGTTCTCCACATATCCTTAACGGATTGTTGCAGTGTGATGGAAGGTGTCCAATCCAACTCTTGTTTGGCCAAAGTTGCATCTGCTGCTTGTTCTGGTACCGAAAATTGGCGACGATTTGTAGTACTTTCGTATTTTACCCCTAAACCAGATTCTTTAATTAACAATTCTATGATTTCTTTTCCCGAGGTTTTTTTCCCACTACCAATATGATAAAGTCTTCCAGCTTTGCCTTGTATTAATGCCATTAATATGGCACGGGAAACATCTCGAATATCGGTATAATCCCGTAACGTAGTAAGATCACCAAATTCTAGAGTCTTCAGTGGTTCACCTCCTGCCATTGCTGCAAGTAATTTAGTACAACGTCCTGATAGCAATGTGTCTGGTAATCCAGGGCCAATCAAATTGAACAGTCTTAGCCTAACTATATTTTGTTGATGGCGCAAGTAAGCCGCATGAGCTACCATAGATTGTGATAATTTGGAAATACCATAAGGATCAACTGGTTGACATGCTGCATTTTCAGCCAGCGGCAAATCTTCTGGAGAACAATAGCCGATTTCGGCAGAAGAGCCAATAATAACAACGCGCTTCTCGGTTCCCATTTTGTCACGCATGGCTTCTAATAAATAGTCTGTTGCAACTACATTGCCATCTAAGACTTGTTGCAATGAACCAAATCGTTGACTGGCTAAATGTATAACAATATCTGGACGTACTTCTGTCACCAGTTTAACTACTGAAGCCTTAGAAAATAGTTCTACCGAATAATAAGCATCTAATCCTTTCACAACTGCGGTTTTTCGTCTCGCAATACCTACAATTGTGCTATTAACGAAAGCTTCTTTTAGTGATGCAACTAAGTGTGTTCCGACAAATCCAGTACAGCCAGTAACGAGAATACGGCTATTTTTTAGCTGATTTGTTATAATATTCTGGGAGAAATACACTTGGATTAGCCTCAAAGCGTTCGTTCGCGTCTTGATAATCATCAGGCCGTCCAATATCTAACCATGTACCTTTAGCCTGATGACAATAGAGATATTCATCTTTTTTGATTAGAAGCCGCATTAAATCAGGAAAATCCTGATATTCGTTATACTTAATATAATCAAGAATACGTTTATTTAAGATATAAATTCCAGCACTGGCTTGATAATAGAGTATAGGTTTTTCTGTATATTCAAGCAATTGATTTTTATCATAGTCAATTTTAAGTACCCCAAGTGAAATAGGAACTTCCTTGCGGAAGGTGGCAATCGTAGCGATGGGTTGCACTTGTTTATGATGGCTCATCAATTCTCCATAATTCAGATCAGTCAGGAGATCGCCATTCATCACCAAAAAATCCTCATCCAAACGCTCTTTTAGTAGACCGAGTGGCCCAGCAGTCCCAAGGGGCTCATCTTCACGAGAATAGCTGATTTCAAGTCCCCATTTATGACCATCTCCAAAATAAGCTTCAATCAGTGCCGCTAAATGACTGACTGTAAAAATAAGTCGGTCAAAACCATAACTTTTTAATTGCCGAATAATTACTTCTAAAATCGGCATGTCTTCCCCGATGGGAATTAAAGGTTTCGGTAAAATTGTGGTGTAAGGACGAAGTCGTATTCCTTTGCCACCAGCTAAAATAATCGCTTGCATAGATATACTTTTCCTATAACTATTTATACTTGATAAGTATTTACTTTATAGAGATCAATATGATCTGTAATAAAATTAATAACCTGACTCAAACCAGCTTCAAAATTTACCGTAGGAGTCCATCCTGTGAGCTTGTTGATTTTTTCAGCATTACAAAGTAATTCAAACACTTCACTTTTACTCGGTCGCACTCGCTCTTCTTCACATTTGACTTCAACTTCAACATTCATAAGAGTGAAAATCTTTTCAGCTAGTTCACCGATTGTAATCCCTTTTCCATTACCAGCATTGCAAACTTGACCGATAGTTTTATCTGATTCTGCAACCGCAATAAAGGCGCGTGCTGTGTCTTTAACAAAGGTGAAATCACGAATTGGTGAGAGTGATCCTAATGTAATAGTTCTGGCACCACTAACTATTTGACTGATAATGGTAGGAATGACAGCACGGGCGGATTGACGAGGGCCATAAGTATTAAATGGGCGAAGTATAGACACGGGGAGTCCAAAACTTCGATAATAGCTTTCAGCTAAACTATCAGCAGCAATTTTTGAAGCCGAATAAGGTGATTGTGGTTGTAACGGATGCTTTTCATCAATTGGTGTATATTGTGCCGTGCCATAAACTTCTGAAGTAGAGGTATGAACTACCCGTTGAACATTACAAGCAAGGGCTGCTTGTACAACGTTTAATGTTCCCCTTATATTAGTTTCAACATAGCTGGCAGGTGCAATATAAGAATAAGGAATACCAATAAGTGAGGCTAAATGAAATACAACATCACGACCTTCCATAGCTTTGTTTACTGAAAAATAGTCAGTTAAATCATAAGCACGTACATCAATGGCATCACGAATATTTTTTGGCAGTAGTTCTAAATTTCCCCAATCATTACGGGAATTATAGTGAACCATTGCCCTAACATCTGCACCTAGCTCAACTAAAATTTCAGTTAGATGGCTGCCGATAAAGCCTCCTGCACCAGTGATTAAAACTTTGCTTTTTGATATATCCATAGTTGTTAGTTGTGTTAGTTGATAGACATTTTGTTCTCGTTCCCAAGCTCCTGCTCACTCTCTTATACACAAGGGCAACCGATTGCCCCTACAGTAAATCATTGTTTGTAGGGGCAATCCCTTGTGGTTGCCCAGAACAGTAAATCATTGTTTGTAGGGGCAATCCCTTGTGGTTGCCCAGAGAGTACAGTAAATCACTGTTTGTAGGGGCAATCCCTTGTGGTTGCCCATGGGAACGAGGATAACGAGGAGAACAGTTCTTATTTCAGCGTAATATTACCAGTGTGCGTACCAAAGCTATCAAATTTCATTTCAACCACATTATTAGGTAATGAACTGACACTATCAGCACCAGTGATATTGAACTGGCTTTCTGCTCCATTCAGAACTATACGCACTTTGCCTTCACCCTTAAAGGTATAATTCAAATTAGTACCATCACCATTGAGCGAAATTAATTTCGCACGCATAGGTAGCCTTGCAATATGTGTGACAACATCCTGAGTTGTGCCTAACTGTATGACAAAAGTGCCACCATCATTATCAAGAAACACTTTATCATTATTGTAAGCATACCAATTATTGACGTTTTTGATTATTTCGCCATTCTGCGGTGCAATTTGCAAAGCAAATTTACCAACATTGGTTGCATTAACGGTTGCAGTAATCAGATTACCATTATGGCTAACGCTCAAATCAGCATTTCTTAAAGTCTCAATACGTTGAGTTACATCTGCTAAGGTCACAAATTCCGCATTATCATTGAATGCCATAGCTATAGTATTTTCATACATAGCAACTGTATATCCATCGCCATTTACTGGATCAGCAGCAATAGTAGGTCCGTAATCATGCCAAGGCCACATAATAATAGGTTCAGAGCTATGTCGTGTTAGATAAGCATATTCATTTTGCCAATACACTTCAGCTTCAGCCGCTGTTAATGGTACTGGTACGGGTGGATTGCCTACTGGTACACCATACTGAATCAAGGTATAATCAAAAGTCATATCTGGGCTAAAATAGACTTTATTGGAATCTGGCTTGAGATAACCAAAAGCTCCAGGATAACCAGCATGTACACTAGAAAAACCACCAGTTAGATAGTTCAAATATTGAACAATTTCTGTTGCAGTATTAACACTCTCTGGCGCACCAGGTACTGCACTGCCACGTATTGTCTCATCTCGCCAAGTTTTATTATTAAGTTGGCTACTGATTTCATTCATAGATTGGTTGAACTGAAACTCAATTTCGCTGGGAGTCAATTCATCAGTAACATTTGGATGTGTCCATGAATGCGTACCAATTTCATTACCAAGAGCGATGTACTTTTTGAACAGAGGCGCAGAAACAGCCCAATCAGTCCATTCTCCAATTTCCGGATTATTACCAATATCAATGAAAAAAGAACCAACAAAATTATAATCTCTCTTCCAATTGACTAACAAATTATAAAGTGGTACATGAACTATCGGAACTTCATCATGTTGCATCGCTTCATCTGTATCATTACGCGAAACAAATAAGCTATTATAACGCCCCATTTTTAAACCAACTGGTATATCGTTACCATAAATAACCCATTGCAGTGCTTGCCATACTAAGTTACCATCTCCCATGAGTCCAACACTAGCAAAATGCACATTTCGCCCTCCTGTAATACTGGCTAAGATTGCGTTATAAGTGCCAGAACTATTACCAGTTACAGTCTCATTAGCTAGTACAGTTACGGCTTGACCTGATACTGGTGTAAAATAACTATACCAATTCTGGCTATAATCAAAAATTAGCTCATTTGTGGTATAACCTTTCATCACTGGATGAGTAACATCCACTGCTTTAACGCTGATGTCAACTGGGCCTTCACCATCTACCCTACCAATACCTAAAAGTTGTTTCATATATCTATATGAATCCCCAGGTAAAGGGGTACCATTTTCATCATTAGTTAAAAAATCACCGGCAGTAATAATGCCAATGTTGTAATGATAAATCGCCTTAAATAAGGTGTCATGAACGGCTGCTAAGATATTATTAGGTATTTCCGCGAAATAAGGAAAAATCAGCGCATCATAATTGACAATATTAGCCACATCTGTTAGATCATTTTCCGTCAGCAGGTCAAAAGAAATACCTGCCATCATTGCCTGATGCTGCATCGCCATAAAAAGCTGCGAATAGGCTTTCTCATCATAAAATTGGTTTTTGCTAGTCTCACCAAAAACGATACCTACCCGTTTATTAAAATCAATTCTAGGTGGTAAAACCTCAACCGTACCAGGAATGGTATATTGCCCTGTTGAAGAATCGGCTGGCAAGAAAATACTATCATTAATATCAACTAAAATATCAATCGCTTGATTTGGCATTAACGATAAGGTACTAGCGGGTATGGCTACTTCCAAAATTTTATGATCGGCACTATAAGCGTGTACCAAAGGACCGCCAATCCAAGCAAAGCTCTGATTGTAAAGATGTGGTTGGGAATCTATAACAACATTAAGATAATATTCAGCTCCCCCCACATTTTGTAATCCAGTAGCACGATTCTGATCCGTGTTAAACCACACTGTTGTATTTGCCCCAATTGCAGGACCAGTTGATTTCAGAGCAATCACATAGGTTGCTTCAGGAGTATTAACAAATTTCCCATAGATTTCAGGCCCAGTAGCCAAATAAGGTGGCAAATTATCTGGTAAATTAATACGATCAGACAGCGTCCAATCATTTAAATCCCCATCAATGTTGATATTGCCAAAAGTATTAGCAAAAACATTAACAGTGCTTAGATATAAAAACAGAGTACCGAGCAACAAAGGTAAACTGTATTGATTTGTTCTCTGGTTAAACATTACTTACCTCCTTAACAAATAATAGGAAAAACTAATTTTCCCCAAAATAACATCCTTGTTGAAGAAACATTAGAGTTGTCCGGGTTGGAGTCCAAAGCTTTAGCGGTGGTCGCACCAAAGCTAAAGCTTTGGACTCCATTTTTTTATTTACTGACTAGTTTATTATTATGATTTAAAACCACACACTTTGTCAAAGTACTATTGTTGTGCATAACGTTTCTGTTGTAGTCCAAAACCTTGCATGTATATTTCTATTTCTTTTGACAAAGTTGGAATATCGTCAATGACAGTCATTGTTTTAGGCGCAGGGGTATAAATTTGATATAAATTGAGTACCTGATGCGCTGTTAGCGTCTTAGGTAGTGGATCCAAACCGACAATATATCGCAGTTTCGCCATTGCATTTTGTACTTTTACATAAGCTAAATCTTTCGCAACTTGTGACTGAAATTTTTCAGCACGGATAAAAAGCCCATCAAGATTTTCAGAGCCTTGATTTTCTGCGGCCTCAGCAAGCCGAGCCAGCTTCTCATTAACTATATAAAGTTCATCCGTAAGTTTATAATTTTCAAGTGAAAGCTTATAGCGTTGGTAAGAAAGCCGGACTTGAGTTAGTATTGCCATACTTAATGCCAAACGTCGATGATCAGCTAAAACCACTTGAGCCTCGGCAGCCTTTTTGGCACTCAATCCACCCGTAAAAACATTCAACAAATTCCACGATACTTGTAAGCCCGCATTAATCCAACTTTTGTTATAGAGGAATTTATTACTACTATAATTTGTCCCCAAGGAAATTTCTAATCCTGGAAACATCCGTAGTATAGATTTTTTGATTTCCAATTTACTAATACGTTTCAGATAATCAGCTTGTCGTAAAGCTGGTTGATTTAATAATGCTTGATACTCCAGTTCATCAACAGATTTCTCTAATGGTGGCAATTCATAATCTGCTGGAATTGCAACCTCATAAGTTGTTCCAGGTGGCAAGTTAATTAACTTAGCTAAGCGTATTTTTGCTAAAGATAATTTTTCGCTGAGCTTGAGCAATTTTCTTGCAGTTTCCAATAAACGTTTTTGAGTAGACAAGGCCTGTCGCGGATTTTCTAACATTTCTGGTTCTAAAGTTTTATAACGACTTAGTTGCGATTGTATCTCTCTTAGCATAACTTTGAACTGTGGTAGTAAGCGTTGAGCCGCTACTGCATACCAATAGGCTTCTTGCACCTCTTTAACAATTTTTTGAATAATACTACGCCGTCGTTCTCTTTCAATCATTACTTGATTAGCTTGCTGTTCAGCAATAGCATGGCTAATACCAAAATCTAAGACATTCAAAACGACATTAAAACTGCTAGTCAAATAATCGCGTGGTTCAGTTGTAGAAGCTTCTAAACTTTCTTTACCTGTCAACAAAGATTGATGAATACCACCACTATCATTATTACGCTCACTGTAGCCAGCCGCTAATACTAAATCAGGCAACATACTATAATTAGTAACATTCAGTAAACGTTCATGTAGGGCAATTTCCATGAGTTGGGCACGATGTTCTAAATTGTATTTTAAAGCACGGGCTATTGCATCCCATAAAGTCAGAGATTCGGTAATAGGTTCTTGCTTTTCAAACATTTTTTCCAGATCGCGTTCTATTCTAGTTTGAATCTCTTTTTGTTTTAAAGTTATTGTTTTTACAGTG
>JALWSU010000444.1:36601-37173 GCA_026993485.1 Thiotrichaceae bacterium
GTGCATCCACTGTAGAATAACCCGAAGAATATAATCAATAAGAGTTTGGTTTTCATTTAATTAATTCTCAATTATAATCAGTGTTTCTCCCTAGCAACTTGTTTGATTTCCTTTAATAATCTTACAATTTGCTGTGATTCTTCATTCTTAGGAGGTTGATTCGGTGAAAGAAAAAAAGCCTCTAATTCTTTCGCAATCTCCCCCAATTGCTTAAAACCAAATAGCATACTTGAACCTGCTAGCTTGTGTAATTCATTGCGTACTTCTGTAACTATCTCTGGTATCCAGTTTGTTTCTAATATTTTCCAATTGGAATCTATTTTTTCTAAGCGTTCATTAAGTTTTTCTACAAAGTTTTTCTGTAGAATTTTTTTTGCTGCTTGTATGTCATTGTCCATTATTTAATTCTGAATGATGTTAGTTGAAATCTTATGCAAATCTAAGTCCAATATTTTTTACGGCGCATTAATTACAAGAAGTCTATTAGTATGGACTTACGCATTGACAAAATAATTTTTTTATTTTTTCCTTGGAATCCAAAGCTTTAGCTTTGGACCGTCCAAAGCTAAAGC
>JALWSU010000445.1:0-5124 GCA_026993485.1 Thiotrichaceae bacterium
ACTATATTTAGCGATACTAAATACTTCTTCAAACCTTCGGCTTGTGGTGGATTTCTAAATAATCCCACCTGCAAAATATATTGTCCCGTAGGGGTGGGAGGAGGAGTATTAGTCACAGGATTTTCAGGTGTTTCTGGTTCCGCATTGGGCAGATCATAAAACTGAAAATGCTGTGGAGGTTCCTCAACTGCTGCAACTGGTGGCGCTGGTGGCGGTGGCGGCGGAGTAGTGCTGCTGGTTCTAGGCGTATTTTCAATTGATGGCGGTGGAGCCAGAGCCTGTTCTGGCGGCACAGCATTTGGGGAAAATTCTTGTAAATAAATCAAAAAAGAAACAAACATTCCAATCACAATACCCGCTAATAGCCACAACCACCCAGGTGGGCAGCTAACAGAAACCTCATTTGAATTTGGGGCAAGTCTATTTCTAGCCACCATGATTACATCACCTCCGGTGCAGATACACCAATGATAGTTAAACCATTACGCAATACTTGTTGTACCGCTGCAATTAAGCTTAAACGTGCATTACGCAACTCTTGATCCTCAATTAAAACTTTGTGCTGTTTATTATCGTAAAAAGTATGGAAATTTTGTGCTAAATCAAGCAAATAATATGTCAACTGGTGAGGCTCATAAGCTTGTGCAGCAGTTTCTATAACTTCTGGATAGCGTGACAATTTCAGCAACAATGCTTGCTCACGCCCATCAGTATCTAAACGAGATAGCATTGCAGAATTATGCTCCCAAGTTAGTCCTTTTTCTTGTAATAGTCGAAAAACGCTACTAATCCGTGCATGTGCATATTGTATATAATAGACGGGATTATCATTTTTCTGAGATTTAGCTAGTTCTAAATCAAAATTTAAATGCTGTTCACTTTTACGCTGTATATAAAAAAAGCGGGCAGCATCAGTTCCTACCTCTTCACGCAATTCACGCAGTGTCACAAATTCCCCACTACGAGTAGACATTGATAAGCGTTCTTTGCCACGATACAAAGTTGCAAATTGCACTAACAACACCTTTAAACGCTCAGCATCAGCTCCCAATGCCATTAAAGCCGCTTTCACACGCGCAACATAACCATGATGATCAGCACCCCAAATATTAATGAGATGATCAAAACCACGCTCAAATTTATTCTTATGATAAGCAATATCTGAAGCAAAGTAGGTGAACTGTCCATTATCACGCACTAACACCCGATCTTTTTCATCACCAAACTCACTAGAGCGAAACCACAAAGCACCATCTCGCTCATAAGTATGTCCAGCCGCTTTTAGCTCATCTATAGCTGTTTGAACTAAGAGACTCGACTCCAAAAACCACTGATCATACACAACACCAAATTGTTCCAAATCGCGGCGTATATCATCAAGAATAATTTCTAAACCTTTTTGAAAAACTAGCTGATAAGAAACCTCTCCCAATAACTGTTGACTACGCTCAATCAAGGCATCAATATGCTGCTCCTTATCGCCACCTTGATCAACATCAGCAGGAATATTTTCAAAAACTTTCGCACTGCTATGCCTCAAAGCATCACCATGTTGACGATGCAAACTTGCAGCAATATCCCAAACATAATCACCTTGATAAGCATTTGACGGAAAAGTTACCGTTTCACCACATAGTTCTAAATAGCGCAACCAAATACTAGTCGCCAAAATATCCATTTGCCGACCAGCATCATTGACATAATACTCTTTATGGACTTTAAAACCTGCTACAATCAACAAATTAGCCAAAGCTGCCCCATAAGCCGCTCCCCTGCCATGCCCAACATGTAAGGGTCCCGTTGGATTAGCAGAGACAAACTCTATCATTACCGATTTTCCAGCACCCAATTGACTACGTCCATAAACAGCTTTAGTGGTCAAAATCTCATCAATGACGGCATGATAAGCTTGCGAAGTCAAAAAGATATTAATAAATCCCGGCCCCGCAATTTCAACTTTAGCAATAGACGGATCATTGCTTGGCAACTGCTCAACAAAACGCGCCGCTAAATCACGCGGGCGCATCCCTACCGCTTTTGCCAATACCAAAGCAATATTACAAGCAAAATCCCCATATCGCACCTCACGAGTCCGCTCAAGATGAATCTCAACAGAAACATCTTGAGGAATATCACCCTGAGCTTGCAATTGGGTAAATGCTTGAGTAAATAGTTTGTGTAAATACTGTTTCAATGTTAATCCTAAAAATTAAAATATCTATGTAGTTTACTAAAACTAAACTAAAAGTAAAGTCAAGGCAATCCCTTATGCCTGTATCACATCCCGCCCATCTTTCAAAGCCTCTATCCAACTATTAATCAGACTAGTACATCTACGCAAATGTTTACCATAATTTTCGCTCCATTCCTCTAAGCCCTGTATAAGATTTTCATTAGCAGGATCACCAACCATTAATCTCACTTTAGTAAGCACTTGCTGTAATAAAACCACATCTAAAGCATCCCATCCACTGTGCATATCCAAAAGCTCCAAATCATCTAAACAACGTTTTAAAGAATCGGCAGCGCGGAGAGAAAACATAGCATTTTTATATTTGAGTAACGCATCTATTTCTTCTATAGCCATGATTTGTTGTTCATCCAATTTAACTTTGGCACGCATTAAAGTCGCTCTTGGCTCTAAAGTGAGTTCAATAATAGAAGCACGATCTAAAACTCTAGGAGATAAAGATAAAGTTGTATGATCATTATTGATAGTGACAACAAAACGAAGGGCTGGAGAAATAAAGACTTTACTCCCATTTGTTGTTATGCCACGAATACCCTTACCACCTAATTCAATCATACGCAATTTTTCTTGATCATCAGGATATTGTGAACGCACCAAAATATCTGAAAACCAATATTCAGGCTGACTCAGGTTAAATTCTTCAAAAATAACCAAAAAAGTACGTTTATCATGTTTTCTCCAAGCCTGTTCAGCTTTACATAAAAATTTAGTAAAATCAGTAGGTTCAAACTCATTACTAATCGGATTAACATAACCTAACAAATCTTCACGCCCACGCCAAGTAGAACCTACAGGAACAATCAACTTGCGTTCATGATCGTCAATCAAATTAATCGCTAATGTACTTTTTCCAACCCCTGGATGTCCAGTGAGAATCAGAATATTTTTGGTCAGCGAAACCGCCATTACAGCATCTAAAACTTCTTTACTATAGTCATTTTTGATTTTTTCTTTAACATTCTCCTTTTCCAATAAAGGATAAGTGCTAACACTATTTTTATTGCTAGTCTGTTTATTCGTGACACTTGCTGTTGAACTAGGAGAAGTTTTTTTCAAATCTAAATTTTTTAGACTATCAACAAAAGGACTTCTGATAATAGTTGACCCTGTACTTCGGCTGGTATAAGTACGCACCATATTTTGCTGTATTTTTAGCGCATCTTCTCTGGCAATTTCAAACCATTCATGCAAATTAGCATGAAAATTGTGGAACCGCTCAGCATCTTGGGAACCATGCCAATTAGGATGAGGGCTGTGAGCTTGTTCTGCTGCCTTTTCAAACATATTTTCCACTGCAACACGATTGACTTCTTTAAGATAAACACCACCGATAATACTTTTGTAATACACAGTTAAAATATAGGGTTGTTGAAAGCGCGTCCAGCCATCTGGATAAGGTTCTATTTTCCATAATGTTTTAAATTCATTAATTTTTTGCTGTGAAACATTACGCACTCTATAAGCACCAAATACATAATCTTTTGGTCTAGTATTAATATCACTTATGCCACGCGGTTCCTGAAAACGCTTACCCCAAAAAAGTAACACTTGATTATTCAAAGCATCAGGATAAGGTTCAAGCAACCAACCAATTCCTAAATCATCAATCAGACAATAAGGATTATCCCCCTCAAAAATATGAATATGGTAACAACGCGGATCGCCTTGTTGACAATAATCAGTACGAAATTGTTGTTTTGCTGAACAATTCCAAGTTTCGGCATTTTTACAAATACTGCCATCCCAACCTCTACGGTGAGAGTTAATCGTGCAACCTAAAGCGTTGCCAACAGTGATAAAACTCATAATAAAATAACTCCTTAGGTATTAAAAACTATATCAAATTTCAATTTACCCAAATCTAAAAAGGGCATCCATCATAACAGTTTAAGGCAGGTTTTAAAATGTAGTTAATCGCATGGTTATGCCCATAATCTGCCTGTTAATGAATTATGTTATATACATAAAAAAACATTATGGGTGAATTAGCTACATTTTTGTTAAAATAAAAAATAAAGTTGTCTGGAAATAAAAAAAAACAGTTTTTTCATACTTGGAGTCCAAAGCTTTAGCTTTGGACTCCAAATAAAAATCCTTAATTGCCAGACAAGTCTAAAAATGTGATTTTAACTTTAATAGAAAGTTATGCTATTATAAACAACGTTAATAACATTATTAATCATGAGGAAAATTTATGGCAGATCTATTTTCAGATACATGGATGAAAGCATTCATGGAAGAATGGAATAAAGAACCCGAACTGGCTGATGCACTTGCCAAAATCAATTTTAACACCACCATAGCTTATGGTTTCAAAGATGATGATAAACCCAAAGGTGTTTTGGTTGTAGAAAATGGTAAAGTCACATCAGCGGGCGCCTACAATGGTGAAGAACTGAACTGGGACTTACGCGCAACAGAAGAAAATTGGAAAAAATGGATAGAAAAAGGCGTGGGTATGGCCGGATTAGGAACAGCTGCTGCTATGGGCAAGCTGAAATTCAAAGTTGGCGATTATGGTGCAATGGTTAAAGACCCACGCATGGCAGGACCATTTGTCAAGAGTTTCACCGTCATGGGGCGTGTCAAAGTCTAGCAAATTAACGTTTTAAATGCCTATAATAAATATTTATTAGGGAAGAAACTCAAGGAGTTATATATTTATTCTTGAACAAAATTGATTGATTATAATATCATATAAAACTGTTCTCTAATTTATTTATTGTAGGAGAATTGTCATTTAACTTAAAAGGAGAAAATCTCTTGAAAAATCTTATTAAGATTACCGCATTTATTTGTATGTTTGCATACATTGGTTTAGCACAAGCAGCCGATATATTTTCAGACGCATGGATGAAAGGTTTCATGGCAGA
>JALWSU010000445.1:5134-11153 GCA_026993485.1 Thiotrichaceae bacterium
GAATAAAAACGTTGATGGCATTGTTAAGCCACTCGCAAATCTTGATAATCCGTTTACTGCATGTATCGCTTACGGCTTTTATGCTGACGATGCACCTAAAGGCGTTATCAAAGTTGTTAAAGGTAAAGCTGTAGCCGCTGGTGCTTATGGTGACAAAGAAGTTGGCTGTGACAATCTTGATTGGGATTTGCGTGCCAAACCAGCTAGCTGGGAAAAATGGATTAAAGCTGGCAAAATCGGCAAATGGGACATGATGAAAGCTGCCAGATGGGGTGGTTTAAAATTTAAAGTCGGCAATTATACTGCCATGATGAAAGACCCAAGCATGATGGGACCTTTTATGAAAACTTTTGGACTCATGAAACGTGTCAAGGTTGACTAGCGGAATTTCGCACTTCTGATGGATGCCTGCTAAACAGTTTTCGATGCTACTTACAATTGAAAACTTTAGCATCAAACTGATTTAAAAAGGGGTTTTTTGTATAGCTTGCTGTACAACAAGCCCCTTATATCATTTTTCAGGTGGAGAGCAAGATAGCATGTTAAAACAACTCATTCAAAAAACAGCCCTAATCGCAATTATCTCTAGCACAGCCACTATAACTGTAACAGCAGAAAGTTATTATCAAGTGCGCGTCTATAATCTAAGTCCTCCTGTAACATTAAGTGGCACTGTGATACCAGAGAAAGAAGTAACTTTATTAGCCCAATTACCCGGACGAATAGAAACAATTGCAGGCAAAGAGGGTGACGAATTTAAACAAGGTACTGTTTTAGTCGCACTCAATGATAGCGAATTATTAGCAAAACGCCGTGCCGCTGTTGCTAGTTGGCACAATGCTGATGCCGCACTACGCAATGCTAGTATGCAATATACGCGTGAACTTTGGTCACCAGACTCACCCACTAAAGCACCTGGAGGTATGGGATTACCTCATCTTTTTGATCAATTCTTTACTAAACCATTAAGTGATGCACTTGGGCAAAGTGACCAAGTTCTTGATCGTCGCGCTCAAATGCAATCTTTTGGTAGTAAAATCGAACAAGCACGAAGTGCATTGGAACAAGCGAAATCACAAATTGAACAAATTGATTCTAAACTACGTGATGCCAAAAGCATTGCGCCATTTGATGGTGTAATAATCAAAAAAATGGTTGAAGTAGGCGATACTGTAATGATGGGGCAACCCTTATTACAATTTGCTGATATCCGACGTCTCCAAATAGCAGTTGATGTACCAGCTCGTTTAATACGAGGATTGAAAATTGGCAAACGAGTCTCAGCACGTTTAGACGTGCTTGATGAACGTGTTATTGTAGAAGTAGCACAAATTTTTCCAGTCGCAGATAGTCAACGTCACACTGTAAAAGTCAAATTTGATTTGTCTTTAGATCAAGACAGTGAACAAAGACGATATGTTGGTCCTGGTCAATATGCACAAGTAGATGTCCCTGATGTGAAAGCCGGCCAACAAGAATTACTTTTAATTCCTAAAAAAGCCGTAATGCAGCGTGGTAGTTTACCTAGTGTCTGTGTATTAAAGCCAAATAATAAATATGAACGACGTGTGATACGGCTTGGTAGATCAATTAACCCTGCGCTTATTACTGAACTTGATGCTTCTTTAGGTGATTATGTAACGATTCTTAGTGGTTTAAAGGAAGGTGATGAAATCGTTATAAACGACAGCAGATTCAGACAACCGCCCTGTTAATCATACTTTTATTGCATTCTTTTTTAATTTCAAATTCTTATCCAAAAACGGCCACCAATAGCATTTGAAATGATTTCGCAATATTAGAATATCATAATATTGTGAAATTAACTTTTATATATCAAAATGACTCTTGTAAATTTATGGTAATTCTACAAAAAATTAGGGTTAGGGTATTTTATCTAAGTCTCTTTTGTTATTATTTATTTTTGTTAGTATTACCAATCCATGTAAATTGATCATGACCTACAAATTATTAATAAATTGACCATGAGTGAGCAATATCCTTTAAAAAACAATCCGTATCAAGAAGATTTAGGGATAGCTGGGAAAATGGCGCAAAATTTTATTCACTCGCCTCTCTCCCCTTTATTCTTTCTAGCCATGCTATTTATGGGGATTTTGGGCCTGATGCTGACACCCCGTCAAGAAGACCCCCAAATATCTGTCCCTATGATAGATATTTTTATCCAATATCCAGGAGCTTCAGCAGAGCAAGTTCGCAGCATGGCGATTGATCCCTTGCAACGCATTATGAGTGAAATTCCCGCGATCAAGCATGTTTACTCGGCAGCAGAACGAGGACAGGGTATAGTGACAGTCCAATTTAAAGTGGGTGAGGAATTAGAAAACTCCATTTTTAAAGTTTATGACAAATTAAAGTCAAATATGGATAAAATTCCACCCGGTGTCAGCCAACCTTTAGTGAAACCAAAAGGCATTGATGATGTCCCCCTTGTTGCGTTAACCTTGTGGTCTGATAATTTAGATGATGGCTATCTACGCACACTGGCTTTTGAAATAATGCAAAGCCTAAAAGGGATTCCCAATACTGGACAAAGCTTTGTAGTAGGTGGACGCGCTGAACAAGTAATGATTGAAGTCAAGCCACAAGATTTATCTGGTTTTGGTATCAGCATCGGACAAATTGCTCAAACTATACAAACTGCTAATAGTGAAACTAAAGCTGGGGTTGTGGAATCAGCTAATAAGTATTTTACCGTTTATACAGGTAAATTTTTAACTAATGCCGAAGATGTTAAAAACTTAGTAGTTGGTACCTTTGATGGTCGTCCTGTTTATGTGCGTGATGTTGCAAAAGTCACACAAGGTCCAGAAATAGAACCCTATCAAATGGTAAATTATTATTCTGGTAAATCTTATGACAAACATGACAGCTTTTGGTTATCTCAAGACACCACTGTACCTGAAGTCAACGGTGTCCCTGCTGTAACAATTGCGATCTCGAAAAAAATTGGTAGTAATGGAGTCACCGTTGCTAAAGATATTTTAACGCACGTAGATAAACTTAGGAAAACCAAAGTTATTCCTGATAATGTCCATGTTGAAGTGACTCGTAATTATGGACAAACCGCTAATCATAAAGTCAATCTTTTAATTGAAAAATTATTTATTGCCACTGGTGCGGTAACCTTATTAATTTTATTTGCATTGGGTTGGCAGCCATCAATTGTAGTAACAATGGTGATTCCAGTAGTCATTTTACTTACTGTATTTTCAGCCTTTATATTAGGTTATACCATTGATCGTGTGAGTCTATTTGCCCTAATTTTTTCCATAGGTATTCTAGTAGATGATGCGATTGTGGTTATAGAAAATATTTACCGTCGGTGGCTACTCCAAGGTGAAACTGATACTCTAACCGCAGTAGATGCAGTGCGTGAAGTAGGTAATCCCACAATTTTAGCAACATTTACAGTTGTTGCAGCATTATTACCAATGGGATTTGTATCAGGTATGATGGGGCCTTATATGGAGCCAATTCCAGCTTTAGGCTCAGTCGCCATGATATTTTCCTTATTTTCAGCCTTTGTTTTTACTCCTTGGTTAGCAATGCGGATAAAACCATCATTAGCAGCACTGCAAAAAGCTGAAATCAAGGAACATGAAAACAATCAAAAGCTAGAAAAACTGTTTCGCGCTATTTTACCTCCCTTATTTAACAACCGTGTTCTTGGTTTAGGATTTCTGTTTTTGCTGATTTTTGCATTTTTTGCCGCTTGCTCAATGTTTTATTTCAAAACCGTTGAAGTAAAAATGTTGCCTTTAGACAATAAACCCGAATTTAATGTTTTCATTGACATGCCTGAAGGAACACCTTTAACAATAACGGCAAATTTGACTTATCAATTAGCTGAGAAATTGCGTGATCCCAAAGAGTTCCCAGAACTTATTGCTTTACAAACTTACATTGGCACCTCCCAACCATTTGATTTCAATGGAATGGTACGGCATTACTATTTACGTAATAAACCTTGGCAAGCCGATATTCATTTGCAACTTGAGCAAAAACACTGTGGTTTTCATTTCTGGAACTCCGATACACTAAAATGCTACCTAGAAAAGCACCGTAGTAGTCACGAAATTGCTATTGCTGCCAGAACAGCATTAAAGAAACTAATTAAAGATTTAAATAGTCCAGCTAAAATTACCATAGTTGAAATGCCACCAGGTCCTCCAGTATTACAATCTGTAGTCGCAGAAGTCTATGGTCCTGACGATAAAACCCGCAAAGAAGTAGCTAAAAAAATGACATCTATATTTGAACAAGCTAAAGTTGTAGATGATGTCGATAATTACATGCCTGAGCCACATAAAGTTTGGCGTTTTGAAGTAAATACACAAAAAGCGGTACGCAGTGGTATTTCCGTTGATACTATCAATCGTAACTTAAAAATGGCATTGGGTGGCTTTAAATTGGGTGATATTAAACAGGGGCATATGCTTGAACCAACTTATATTGTAATTCAAGTGCCATTGACTGATCGCTCACAATTAACCCGTTTATATGATTTACCAATTCCGACATCAACAGGTAATGTAGTTCCCCTAGCAGAATTAGGTAAATTCGTTCAAGTTGAACAAGATACAATTTATTATCAAAAAGATTTGCGTCCAGTAGAATATGTAGTAGGTGATTCTGTTGGAGTTTTCGATAAAGAAAGCAACGAATATAAATTAAGCGCACCAATTTATGGCATGTTTGAAATTGAAACACTGTTGAAGGACTATAAAACACCAGATGGTATCAATATGCTAGACCCAGCAAACTGCCTAAATTTAGGGGTTATGTCATTATGTGACCGCTATCTTGGACCACCAAAACATCTAGGAGAATCTGGCTTTGAATGGGCAGGTGAATGGACAGTGACTTATGAAACTTTCCGTGACATGGGGGCAGCATTTTTAGTTGCGATGATTTTGATTTACATGTTAGTTGTCTGGTTATTTGGTAACTTTATTGTTCCTGCCATCATTATGGCACCAATTCCGCTTACTTTGCTAGGTATTCTTCCCGGACATTGGCTATTAGATGCAGAATTTACAGCTACTTCAATGATCGGCTGGATTGCTTTAGCAGGTATTATTGTGCGTAACTCGATTTTACTGGTCGATTATTCTATCCATGAAATACAAATGGGTACATCTATAGAAGATGCTGTAATTTTAGCATGTAAAACCCGTACTCGCCCGATCATGATTACAGCTTTTGCCTTGGTAGGTGGAGGATTTGTTATACTCTTTGACCCTATTTTTCAGGGAATGGCAATTTCCTTACTGTTTGGGGTACTGATTTCCACAATACTCACACTTGTAGTTATACCTCTAGGTTGTATTAGTATTGGTCCAGATGCGCTTTGTGGAATTAATACCAGCGAATATGAAAACTCAACTTGCACCACAGCACCACAGGAACAAGTAGCACCTCCGCCAGCATTACCATTATGGTTGCGTTTATGGACTAGCATTATTGGCATTATTTTTACAGTGCTAAAAGTATTTAAGTGGATTTTTGGCGCATTCAAAATGGTATTTTATGTAATACGTGCGGTTTTCATCCTAATTACCACAGCTTTTAGTGGCTTAGGACGGAAAATTTCCAGTGAAATTCCGCAACCAGCAACTGTAGCTCCAACTCAGACACCACCTAGAACAACTGAGCCTGAAGTTAAACCTGAAGTTCAGCATGAGGTTAAGCCTGAGGTTAAACCTGAAACTAAACCTGAAACTGCGGAAAAAACTGCTAGTACAGAACAGACTGTAAGAACCTCAAGGACATCAAGGAAGAGGCCAACCTCTAGGCAGGGAATCCAACTTAAATCGGATTTAGTGACACGCTATACACAAGGAAGCGATGGCGAAGATGACAAATAGAATTAAATAATTCTAGCGTTTACTGGAAAAATGTTAGCAGGCAGTAAAAAACCTCCGAGGTTTTCAAAACCTCGGAGGTTTAGACCAAAAGATTTATCTGAACACCTAGTCTTATTGGAGTCCAAAGC
>JALWSU010000446.1 GCA_026993485.1 Thiotrichaceae bacterium
CCAAAGCAGCTAAACCTCCGAGGTTTTCAAAACCTCGGAGGTTTGACAAGGTAAGCTTAAACTCCAAAGCAGCTAAACCTCCGAGGTTTTCAAAACCTCGGAGGTTTGACAAGGTAAGCTTAAACTCTAAAGCAGCTAAACCTCCGAGGTTTTCAAAACCTCGGAGGTTTAGACTTAAATTATTTTTCTGAAATACTATATTACTCCCCAAAAACCGCATCTTGCCCAATTTGGCAGGTTTTTCTTTTCAAAGTTCGCAAAATTTGTTTTGGTTCATGTAATTTCATTTTTACTCTGGATAGTAATCTATGTAATTGTTTTGTCGGTGATTGGCATAATATTACTACTAAATTTTCTCCGCCCGGCTATCATTGGCGGTAAATTGTAGGGAAATCTATCTACTTTTAAGGGATCGCCATATTCTTTGAGTGGGTATAAAAACTATAGCTGTTTATTAATTAGTATGATTACGATGATTAGCTTTGAAAGCTTCATTTTTCAGCTTATCTTTGATAATTGAAATACAATCGGTTGGTTTGGATTTCAAGCTTCAATTAATTGTTTTAGCATTCTTTTCTTTAACCTCTTTTGTGAATATTTGATCATTATAATAGGTTACACTTAACTTAATGGCATTGATTGAGCGACTACGGTTGGGACTTTCGATCGAAAGCGAGAAATCTTAACAGGACTCTAGTTGCAATTCTTCTGAGTTATCAACAGAGAGCGAATTACCTGATAATATCCAGCTTTGTCTAACTTTTTAGGAGCAGCAGAAAGGCTATGACGACTAACCGCAGTTTAGCAACTAAAACTCAAAAAATTACAATCTTCTTAATCATCTTATTGATTTTAAGCATCTTATTTTATAAGCTTCTTTATCCGTTGATTTTTGAATCTTATACTGGTGTAGTCAATGTAGAACTTAGTTATGAGAATAGCGTCAAACTTAGTGATAGTGAATTTGAGGCTTTGGCAAACGAATTAACTTATCAAAGCTGTTGTGAAAAAGCGGCTGAAATCGTGGGAACTGAAGAGAATGATTTTAGCCGTCAGATCAAAATCAATTTGTTAATGAATACGCCTTCTTTTCGACAACTAACTGATTTCAAACATATTGAATACTTCCGTGATGCGGGGATTCGCCAATATGAGGGGCCCAAAACCTGTTTACAGTGCCATCCAACTATGAAGCTACATCATGCTGATGGCACTACCACGAAGGTAAATACTTTAGATGATGTTGTTAATTCCGTGCATTTTAAGTTTCAAACTTCTGCTTCTGGATTTTCAACTTATGGTTATGACGGTCGTCAAGTGAATTTCGGCGATAGGCATTCGATTCCAGTAGGTAAAATTAACCGCGCTTGTGGTATTCCTGGTAGTTTTTCTTGGACTGGCTGGGCAGAGTTAATCAAATCAAAACCAGCTCATGGTAAGATTGAGATACGCAGCGAAGGTTGTGGACAATGTCATATTGGTGGTAACTATCATCCAGCAACTGAGAAAATGATGCCAGTAGGTGATGTACCAGAAAAAACTAAGCAAGGTATTGATTGCCTGATTTGTCACGCCGCAAAATATGATATGAATCAACGTTATGTCATTAAAGATGATTATGGGCGGCGTTGGAATCAAGATCGTAGTATGAAAGCCGCCATGAGTGTTGGAAAACCCACTAGCAAAAATTGTTTAAACTGCCATCAGCACAATATGGGAGGGGATACTTATAAATATAATGTCGCCGCTAAATCGCTGGGGTATAAAAATAGACGTTTATTACACTCTGGAGCTAAACGGGGTAATCCTTTTAGTGTTGAAGCTGATGTACATGCGGCTGCTGGATTGATTTGCACTGATTGCCATGTTCCTGAAGGGCATAAAATTCCGCGAGGGCGATTAGGAGTTGATTTGGTTGCCAATGACTTACCAAGCAAAGCGGTATCCTGTCAAACCTGTCATACCGCAACACCGCACATTAGATCCAAAGATCAAGTTATATTAAATGGACATATAGCTAAACTGGCTTGTGAAACTTGCCATATTACTCATCTGCAAGCTAATAACGTCGTGTTAAGAGATTGGATACATCCAACTTGGAATGCAGAAGAAGGCATTTATATACCAACAGACATTTATTTATCTGGAGAAGTCGGCAAAGGTTTTAGCTTCTTATGGCTAAATGGCAATGGTACCTTTTTAGCTAACGCTTTGGGAAATAATCCAAATAAGTCAAATAGTTATAATCCATTAATGCAACAATTGGCTGTTATAGATAATCCCGAAGTAATTGCAGCTATACGCGCTAAGGCGATAGAACTCCAAAAAATTTATTCTGATATTGACGTAGAAAAATATGTCAAAGCGGCTACGAAACCCTTAACTCAGCTTACTCCAACCATGCTGAAAAAACGCCGCCAAATGATTCGGGACAACTTGCGTCCAGTAATGAATCAAGGCAAAAGTAAAATCTAAATGTCATACAACCAATGGGATTATGGATTTTAAATTGTTGGGTTATTCGGCAAAGCGGGTTGAGGAATTGGAACATTTGCCGGAGTTGTATAGCTATTGATCAATAAGCGTAGCTAAACCTCCGAGGTTTTGAAAACCTTGGAGGTTTGATTTTAAGGCTTTATTTAAGCCAAACCTGCCAGGTTTTTAAAACCTGGCAGGTTTTCTAGGTGTATTTTAGGTGTATTTTATGCAGTCGGTTAACGCTATATTTAAGCCAAACCTGACAGGTTTTTAAAACCTGTCAGGTTTTTTCAGTTGTATTTTCAAAGACCTCCGAGGTTTTGAAAACCTCGGAGGTCTGAGTTTAAGGGATTGGAGATCATAGTTGCTGGTCTTTGTCATAAAAATTTGTTAATATACTTGCCATGTAATTAAACTGCCTATAACTGACAGTAAAGGCTTTATAATCGAACCCGATTTTATTTTGTTTGGTCCCAATGTCTGCATTATTCTTGAAGTTAAAAATTGGACAAACTTTGGACCTGATGGACGTGGTGGACTGATATTATTTGATGTTTACGGGAATCCATACAAATCTGTTCTCAATCCGCTACGGCAGGCACGTAATTATCAATTTGTTTTGATGAAACATTTACAAAGAAATTCACTTAGTCCACTGTTTCATCAAAATGGTTACTATAAAGGAAAACTCTATTTTCCAATAATCCATGCTTTAGCCTTTATTCATAAATCATGGGCGGATTGTCAGGATGAAATTTATGCAATGTTGGGTGAGCCTCAAGCACCAATCCTAACTAGAGCTGATTTTCTACAAGCAAACAGACTACATAATTGTTTGGAGTCATTGCCTAGACCTTTTGAAATTTTACCTGAGATGCGTCAAGAACACCTTTTGCGTGCTAATGTATTTGCAAAATCACTGTTTCCACCTCTTAATCTTGGGGATATTTCAGGAATATCAAAAATGCAACAAGAAAAATTAACCATTGGTAATGAACTAGAACTCTTTAGTTCTAATGTATCTAAATTGATTTCTATATTAAAAAAAGCACAAGGAGACTTTAAAGAACTAGAAAAAGGATGTCCTAAAATTATTGATGATCTACCAAAAGTTATTCAACGCTTACATGATGAGCAAAGTTCTGGGCTGAAAATGGCTGTGTTTGGTGGCTTTTCTGCTGGTAAGTCGTCATTAATCAATGCACTAAAAATATATATGACAATGAAGTCGAAAATCGTTTAAATGAGGTAACTGATGCACTCACACAAGCAGAAAATGATCTAAAGCTAAGCCAATCAGAACGGCGTGAAATAGAGCTATATATGAATAAAGTAGATGTTCTACTAACAAAGCTTAGATCGCATTTGCATTCATTAATTCCTAAACCAACACCAGAAACAGCTTGATAGAACCAATGCCATTAGCAGGATTGATGAGGTGCAGGAAGAAGATAAATTAGATGCTTGGAAACCTTATGCAAAAAAAGTTTTAGAACAATTGAACTGGCAAGGTCATTATTTTGGTATTTCTGCATTGTGTACACAGTACGCCAGACTTATGCAGAAAAAGAATTTAAGTTCTAGGGAACGCCGCAAATTTGAAAAAGTTGCTATGCAGCCAGAACCTCTTAACCCTGATGACAATCTTAGATTATCTGGCGTTGCTGCATTGGAAAATACATTTATAAAACCGCAAATTGCTACATATTTAGTAACGGATATTCAGTTATATTGTGATGGTATTAGTAAGATACTTGATGATCTGGTTTTTAAAATTCATAAGCTCAAAGATAAAACTCTACAACAAAAAATCGAATCAATCCGTAGTTCCTATCATTCAACATTATCTACTGTTTTAAGATCAGAGCATGAGAAAGGAAAGCAAGTAATTAATCTGACTTATAAAAAATTACTAAGCGAGCATCAACAATGGTTTAAAGATATTGAAAACAGCAGAAAGCGTGAAGAATCTCGTCTTATTGTACTCTTAAAACAATTCCAATTCGCTATCCAACGTGATTATCTATTGGGTAAATTTGCTAATACGCTTGCACATAAAATGCTTACGCCATTTAAGATTATAGTACATAATAGTTACTCAGCAATTTTGAAGCTTTTTAGGAAAAAATATCACTTTCTACCACTTAAAGTAAATCTGGAACGCACTGAGGATTTATTTAATCAAATCAAAGAAAAAACGGGTATATCTCATAAGAATTATTTACACATAAATTTAAACTCCAAAAAAATTGCACCACAGCTTTTTCATAATTTAGGATATTATGGCGAAGTCCGAAAACAAGGAATAGGCTATATTGGTGAAGTTATGATACAAACAAGCAATAAAGAAATGCGCTGGCTAATGAGTTATTATCAAAAATATGGGCTTAAGAACGGCA
The DNA here is from genome assembly GCA_026993485.1 of Thiotrichaceae bacterium. Taxonomy (GTDB): domain Bacteria; phylum Pseudomonadota; class Gammaproteobacteria; order Beggiatoales; family Beggiatoaceae; genus JAUXCJ01. Next base: position 4,878 of record JALWSU010000446.1, read on the forward strand.
ATACGGCATTGCATCGTGATATACAAAAATGGAGTCGGATAGATCGTATCAAAATCAAGAATTATCATTTGGAAACCTCAAGACTACTCAATGTTTCTTTTGATAATCTTCACAAAGAACTAGAGGATAAATTTCAGGAAATAGAAAGCTATATTCAGCAATATGAAAGCAAATATGATGAAATGTTATGTCATATATCTGTTATACGATCATCTATTGATAACCTACTTCATCTAATAAAAAATAGTCATTTATGGACATGAATTGGCAATATCATCAAGGTATAGAACAATTTATCCTGATATTGACGCAGAAAAATATGTCAAAGCGGCTCCCAACCCCTTAACCCTTAACCCAACTTACCCCTGCCATGCTGAAAAATTTTAAGTCTAAGTCTAAACGAATTAAGCGTAGCTAAACCTCCGAGGTTTTGAAAACCTCGGAGGTTTGATTTTAAGGCTTGATTTAAGCCAAACCTGACAGGTTTTTTTTCCGATATAAATTTAGGCAAAAGCCGATATGTATGTCATTTCCTTTAAATAACCTGAATTAAAAACAACAAAAATGTCTAAACACAAACTAAATGAATGGTTTATAGCAACTAGACCCCAATTTTTTACGGTAATTATTTTACCAATTTTATTAGGAACTGCTGTTGCTTGGCATTTCGAGAATGTCTTTTTTCCCCTGTATTTTGGTTTATCCTTAATCGCTGGCGTTTTTCTTCATGCCAGCATTAATTTGCTGAATGATTATTTTGATTATTTGAATAAAAGTGATGAGTTTAACACCGCTCCATTGTCTCCATTTGCTGGCGGTAGTCGTATGATTCAAAAGGGGATTTTTAGTCATACTACGATTCACCATTATGGATTATTTTTATTGCTGATTGCAATTAGTATTGGCTTATTTTTAGTTTGGGCGCGAGGTTTGCCGTTATTATGGATAGGTTTAATCGGGGTATTATCTGGTTATCTGTATTCTGCACCACCGTTTTTTTTACAAAGTCGCGGATTAGGCGAATTATTAGTTGGTTTAAATTTTGGCGTGTTGGCGGTATTAGGTGCATATTATGTACAAACCCAACAGATTAGTATAATCGCTGTGATTGCCGCTTTACCGCTGACTTTTTTAGTCGCGGCTATTGTTTATATTAATGAATTTCCTGATTATCATCCAGATAAACAAGCTGGTAAAAATACTTTAATAGTTCGGCTTGGGCAAAAACGCGCTCGCCCAATTTATGCGCTATTAATTGTTTTGAGTTTTTTCGCTATCGTTTTGGGAGTGGTTTTTGAAAGTTTACCTATTTATAGTCTTGTAGCTTTATTGACTTTGCCATTGGGCTATTTGGCGATTAAAACCCTTTATACTTGTTATAATAAAAAAACTGCTTTAATTCCAGCGATTAAAAATACGATTATGTTACATACTTTGGTGAGTATTTTAGTGATTTTGACTTTTGTTATTAAATAGACTTGTCCCTTAATAAACCTAGGGCGATGCCCTAGGCTAGTATATATCACCCTTTCAGGGCTTGAACAAATTTTTCGTATAATACCAGCCCTGAAAGGGCGTGATATACCAGCCTAGGGCATCGCCCTAGGTTATTAAGGGACAAGTCTAATAAGTATTGAAGCACAAAAAATTATCTGGGATTTTAAAAATTGGGCAACCACAAGGGATTGCCCCTACTACATAATGTAGGGGGCAATCCCTTGTGGTTGCCCGTATGGCAAAATCTCCAGAAAATCATGCTTCTTCAGATAAAAAAAGCCCGTTTAAATGCACGGGCTTTTTTTTGCCAAGTTTAGAATAAAAAATATTTGAATTATTTCTTAAATATATTTAATATATATGAGAAATTAATTTAATTTACAGATATATTATCTTGATTTAACTCAAATTATGTCTTATATACTTGATGCAATCAAAAAAACTGAACATGAGAATAACAGTTCTCAACTAATTGATTATGATATTGAAAATTCTAATAATAAATCTGTTTTGTTCTGGTTAAGTTTGATAATGTTGCTGCTCTTGCTTGTAGTGATATTTTAATTTACAAGCCTGATTCGCCAAAATAATGTCGTCATAATAATTGCTGAGGCGAGACACCAAATGCAACTCGCCCCAATGACAAAGGGTTCTAAAAAAGTCAGGTAAATGGAAAATAATATTCCGAATAGTGTGAGCATAAATAGGATTAATCGCCCAAGATTAGCAATTTTCTCGCTACTAAAATGAACTATGATCCATATTAATAGGATCGTCATATAAGCAATAACGCCAAATACTGAAAGATGTATCCCGAATAAATGGGAATATTCACTTTGTTGAACACTATTGCAGTCACTGACTGGCCCACAAATTGCGGTAACTTGAGCGGTTTCTATGTAGAGCATATAGCCCGATACTGCAAGCCCCATTAAGGCTAAAAACGCGATAATCCAGTCTCGTTGCAAACTGTTTGAGTGCTTGAAGTTTTGTTTGAAGTGGATGAGGCTATGTAACACAACAATAATCATGGTTATAAGTACAATTATGGCTAAACTATTTCCAATAATATCATGTGTAAGTTTTTCATATAAGGTAGTAGCTTCTGCGTTTACATGATGAGTATTGTCCGATGAGCTAGTGCCATTGTCTGTGGGATATGCTTCTACTTTTAAGCCTGGAATCTGTGGCCAATCTACTCCCCCTTGAGCTAAGAAACTTTCAATCAATTTTGGAAATTGGCTAGGAATTTCATGTCCGCCTACTAAGACTTTATTACCAACAATTAATGCGGGTACGCCGAGACGATCCTTGGAGATATTGAACTGCTTTACAGTTGCTTGATATAGCTGTTGTCCAGCCGCTAGGCGGACATTCACCGCCATAATATGTAATTGTTTGCCATACTTATCTATAAGTGGTGGTAAATCCTCAGAAATAACCTTTTGGCAATGGGGACAAGTTGGCGAATAAAATAATACCGCATGTATAACCGCAGCCTCAGCTCTGAGTGGTGCAAACTGTAAGAGGTTTACAATAACTATTATCCAAATTAAATTTAGCCAGCGTGGGTGACTCATTTTTTACTCCGTTTCTTAATTATTAATTAAAGTTATAATGATACATTATGTCATAAGGGATTAAAATACATCGCTAGTAGTATCTAAAAAAATGATTTTTTTATTTAAACTTTTACGCTATCATTGTTTTTAATTAGGAATTACGCATTGACAAACGAATTGTTTTATTTTCTCCTTGGAATCCAAAGCTTTAGCTTTGGACCGTCCAAACGAAGTAAGCGTAGCTAAGGCTTTGGACTCCAAGTATATAAATTTTAACAGTTTGTTTTTATTTAAAAAACCTAAAAAACTTCTGCTGTCAGTGCGTAAGTCCTAAGTCCTATTAATGTATTTTTTGGGGAAGTACAGTCTATAATTAACAATTATAGTATATAAGGAGGATTTTCTAATCCATGAAACTACAACTACGTAAACCCCGTATCCAATTAATTATTATGCTATTTTTTAGCATGATACTTGCTAGTATTAATAGCTATGCTGGTAATCTTACCCAACAGCGTTGGCAATTTGAGCAGGCAGTTGATGCCTTTAAAAATAAAGATTGGCTGGAGTTTCAAGAACTTTCTACAAGTTTACGAGATTACCCGCTGTATTATTATTTGCGTTACCTGTCTCTAAAACAGCACCTGAATGATGTCAACGGCTTTGAAATTAAAGCTTTTCTTAAAAGCTATGGTAATACCTATTTTGGGAATTTATTGCGTGGCAAATGGTTGCAACAATTAGCTAATCAAAATGATTGGCAAACTTTTGTGAAATTTTACACGCCACAAAAATCGGTTAGTTTGCAATGCCAATATGCGTGGGCGCGTATTGTGACGAGACAAAATCGTTCTGCCGCTATTCAAGATGCGAAAAAACTCTGGTTGGTTGGTAAATCACAACCTGAAGCCTGTGAGCCAGTATTTGAATACTTATATAGAACTGGGCAAATTGATAAAGAATTAATTTGGAAACGCATTGGTTTAGCCATGAATAAAGGTAAGCTTGGATTAGCGCGTAAACTTGCTGAACGTCTTAATCCAAGTGATAGCATTTGGGAACTTCAATGGGAAACTATGCACAAAAAACCAGCTCAGACTTTGACTGATTTTCATAGCCCTGATTTGCCGATTGTACGTCAAATCATCATGCATGGGATTAAACGCTTAGCGAGAAAAGATTTTAGTGCTGCTGAAATTTATTGGCAAGATTTTCAACGTCGTTATAGCTTTTCGGAGCAACAAATTGGAGAAATGCAGCGTGATTTAGCCCTAGCCAGTGTTAAGCATGAACATCCGCTGGCTTTGAAATGGCTTGCGGCAGTTAATAAAAAATATCTAACTGATAAAGTTAGTAAAACTCGTATTACGCTGGCTTTGAAACAACGCGATTGGTATGCAGTTGCTGATTTTATTCAGGAATTGCCAGAAAAAGATAAAAAATCTTTGAGATGGCGTTATTGGCTGGCACGCGCCCTTGAGCAAATTGGAAAAACTACTCAAGCACGGCGGTTATATAAAAGCCTTGCTAAAGAGCGTGACTATTACGGATTTTTAGCCGCTGATCGAATTAAGGCTAAGTATCAAATGCAGCATCATCCAGTTAAGTTTACTGAAGCTGAAAAAGCACGCTTGATGAAAACCCCTAGCTTGGCTGCTGCTTATGAATTTTATAAAATTAGTAAATTTAGCGATAATCGTGAATTAGTGCTAAATGCTCGGCGTGAATGGAAATATGCCATTAAACACTTGAAACATCGTCAACAGAAAATTGCGACAGTACTTGCAAGTCGTTGGGGTTGGCATGATCAAGCTATTATAACTTCGGCTAAAATCGGCTATTATGATGATTTAGATGTCCGTTTTCCTTTGGCATTTTATCAACAATTAAAAAGAGGTGCTAAGAGACAATTTATTGATTTAGCATGGGTTTATGGTATCATTCGCCAAGAAAGTATTTTTCGGACTGGTGCCAATTCTCGCGTTGGCGCACGAGGTTTAATGCAATTAATGCCTGCAACAGCTAGATTAGTGGCTAGAAAAATTGGGCTACAATTAAAAAGCTCTGCTCAACTAACTGATATTGATACTAATATCAGCTTAGGCACTGGCTATTTACAACAAATGCTTGAAAGATTCGACGGCAATCATATGTTAGCGACGGCAGCCTATAATGCTGGTCCTGGTCGAGCTGAAAGTTGGTTATCTGGAAAAAGTTGTATGCCAGCCGATCTCTGGGTTGAAATGATTCCTTTTGATGAAACTCGTAACTATGTGCGGCGTGTTCTTTTTTATACCCGCATTTATGAATATCGCTTGAATCGTCAACGCCCCCGTGCGATGCGCGTTACATTGGCACCGTATGAAGGACATTGTAAACTTCGCGTAGCAAAAAAATAAGGAAACTAACAAAAAGGGCAACCACAAGGGAATTGGTTGTCCTGAGTAATTACCAAAAAATAATCTATCCACACCCCTAACCTTTCTAACAAGCCACAGAGCATCTAAACAATCAGATTAGATAAATTATATTAAAATCAATGAGTTTAGAATTGTCATAATTATCTAAACTGTGAGTTCTCTGATTAATTTGTTCTACACGAGAAGAATGATGATTAAAAAATACTATATTGAAACAAGCATTCCAAGTTCTTATCATGAAACTCGTACCAATGTTCGGGTTCAAGCCATGCAAGAATGGACAAAACAGTGGTGGGAGTTACCAAAAGATGGGATTGTACAAACAGGTTTTCCAGTGATAGTTGAACTGTTAGAAGCACCTTCGCCCAAGCAAGAAAATTGTTTACAGTTAATAGAAAAAATACCTATATTGGAATATACCAAAGAAATTGATGAAATTGTTAAAGTTTACATCAAACATAAAATCATGCCCAATGAAGCAATGGGGGATGCAGCGCATCTTGCTTTAGCTTCATTTTACAAATGCGATTTTTTAGTGACATGGAATTGTAAACATATTGCTAATGCTAACAAATATGATCATATAGCCAGAATTAATAGTCTGTTAGGGTTATTTAACCCTAAATTAGTTACACCATTTCAATTATTAAACCTAAATGGAGGAGAATAAAAATGATTAAAGATATTGATGGACTAGATTGGCTTCGAGAAATTAGAAAAAAAATTATTACCAAGTGTCATAATGATCCTAATCTTATGGGGGATTATTATAGACATCTCCAAAAACAGTATGAAAGCCGATTAATCAAAAATTCACTAAATAAAAAAAACTCATAATTAGAGTTTCTCCGCCTAGCGGCTCAAGCCCAAGGCGGATTTCTCAGGAAAAACCTATGATTAGTAGTATGACAGCCTTCGCACGGATTGATGTCCCAGAAAATTGGGGGCAAGTCTGTTGGGAGCTTCGTTCAGTAAACCATCGCTATTTGGATATTTCTGTCCGTTTACCTGAAAACTTTCGCCGTTTAGAAGTCACAATACGCGAACATATTCAGCAACAGCTTAAGCGTGGTAAAATTGATTGCAGTTTATATTTTCAAAAGAATGATAGTAATAACGCCCAATTGGAAATTAATCCCGAAATTGTCCAAGAACTATGGCAAGCAATACAACAGATTAATTCGATTACTGGCAATACTAAGCCACCTAATTCTATGGAAATTTTACGCTGGCAAGATGTGTTAGCAACTAAGACGCTAGACATTGAAGAAATTGGGGAAACGGTAATCAAGCATTTTGATACTGCTTTAACCGAATTGCTGAGACAGCGGGAACGTGAAGGGGCGCAGCTTGCGACTTTGATCGAACAACGTTGCACTGCAATTTTTGCCGAAATTGAACAAATTCGTCAAGAATTACCAACTATTTTGCAAGAACAACGGCAACGTTTGGAAAATCGATTAGCAGAACTGGTTGAACTCAATCCTGAGCGTGTAGAACAAGAAATCGTGATAATTGCCCAAAAGATGGATGTAGCTGAAGAATTGGATCGTATGGAAACCCATTTGGCAGAGATAAAGAAAATCTTAAATAAGAAAAATCAAGCTATTGGCAGACGCTTAGATTTTTTAGTACAAGAACTCCATCGTGAAGCTAATACTTTAGGTGCTAAATCCAATCATATCAATACTAGCCATCATAGTGTTGAATTAAAAGTCTTAATTGATCAAATACGTGAACAAACCCAAAATATAGAATAAAATTTCTAGGTATTAATAAGTTATGAGTAAAGGGACATTATATTTAATTTCTGCCCCATCAGGTGCAGGCAAAACTTCTTTAGTCAAAGCACTATTGGAGAATACTCCGAATTTAAAAGTTTCCGTATCACACACAACCCGCCAGCCTCGCGCTGGGGAAAAAGATGGCATCAATTATCATTTTGTCAGCAAAACGGAATTTCAGCAAATGCTATCTGAGAACGTATTTTTAGAACATGCCCAAGTATTTGATAATTACTATGGTACTTCAGGAAAATGGGTAACAGAACAATTAAATACCGGAATTGATGTCATCTTAGAAATAGATTGGCAAGGCGCACAACAAGTTCGTCGCTTAAAACCTGACACTATTAGCATTTTCATTCTTCCACCGTCACGAGCGATACTTGAGCAACGCTTACGAAATCGTGGCACAGATAGTGAAGCAGTGATTGCAAAACGCTTGCGTGGAGCAGTTAAAGAACTGAGCCATTATCCTGAATTTGATTATTTAGTAGTAAATGATGATTTTGAGCAAGCTTTGAAAGATTTACAAGCGATTATCCACAGTCAAGGTTTAAAGCAAGCCGCCCAAGTGGAAAAACTTAAGGAATTGTTGAATGATTTAATGTCTGAACTGTGATTTTTTTCTTGTTTCCAAGCGGGAGCTTCACTGCCGTTAAGAAAAACCTCCGAGGAAAACCATACCTCGGAGGTTATCAAACTATACTCAACACCTTCACAAATTTAGCTCACTCAATATAGATTTATCGAGCTTGGAGTGCAAGGTTACCTTGCACGACAAGCGGTAGCGTACAAGGTAACCTTGTACTCCTGTTCAAAAACCAATTGTTCAAATTGTGAAGGTGCAGAGTATAACGACCTCCGAGGTATGGTTTTCCTCGGAGGTCTGATTTTAAGGCTTAACTTAATGGCATTGGTATAAATCTACATTATCTCGGCAATTCCGAACTACCCATCAAATATTCATCCACTGCCCTAGCAGCTTGTCGCCCCTCACGAATCGCCCAAACTACTAAAGATTGCCCACGGCGCATGTCTCCCGCCGCAAAAACTTTGTCAACCGAAGTCTTATAATTTTTATCATCGGCTTGAACATTACCACGCCCATCTACTGCTATACCGAGTTCTTCAAGCATACCTTCATAAACTGGGTGCATGAATCCCATTGCTAATAAGACTAAATCGGCTTTTAATTCAAACTCGCTACCCGGAATTTCTGACATTTGCCAACGACCATTATCATCTTTTTGCCAATCTACGCGCACTAAATGAACCTTTGTTACTTGTCCATTTTCACCCTCAAGAAATTTAGTCGAAACCGACCAATATCGTTCACAACCTTCTTCTTGAGATGAAGAAGTTCGCAGTTTATGGGGCCAGTTTGGCCAAGTCAATTCCTTATTTTCCTTTTCAGGTGGCTTTGGTAAAATTTCTAACTGTGTAACGGAAGTCGCACCCTGACGAATAGATGTACCAATGCAATCAGAACCAGTATCTCCTCCGCCAATCACAACTACATGCTTATTTGTTGCCGTAATCTGATTCTCAAGCTGATCACCTAATACAACTCGTGTTTGTTGCGATAAAAATTCCAATGCAAAATGCACGCCATTTAAATCACGTCCATCTACTGCTAAATCGCGTGGCTTTTCAGAGCCACCTGTTAAGAGGACTGCATCGAATTGATTAAGTAAATCCTTAGCGGATTTTGTAACACCAATATGAGTATTTGGATAAAATTTGACCCCTTCGGCTTGCATTTGTGCCATACGACGATCAATAACTTGCTTATCCATTTTAAAATTTGGAATGCCATAACGCATTAATCCGCCAATACGATCATTTTTCTCATAAACGACTACTTCATGCCCTGCGCGTGCCAATTGCTGAGCACTAGCCAATCCTGCAGGCCCTGAACCAACTATGGCGACTTGCTTTCCAGTACGATGTTTCGGAATTTCTGGTTTAATCCAACCATTTTCCCAAGCTTTTTCTACAATCGTGTATTCAATCGTTTTAATAGTTACTGGTTCATCGGTTAAATTCAAGGTACAAGCAGCTTCACAAGGAGCTGGACAAATCCGCCCTGTGAATTCTGGAAAATTATTCGTGGAATGTAAAACTTCAAGAGCAGCCTTAAAGTCATTATGGTAAACAAGGTCATTCCAATCAGGAATAATATTATTGATTGGACAACCATTATGACAATAAGGGATACCGCAATCCATACAACGAGCAGCTTGTTGAATCACCTCATCCTCTGTAAGAGGAATTACAAATTCTTGATAACCCTGAATCCGATCAGCGACTGGCGCATATTGGCGATCATAGCGAGAAATTTCTAAAAATCCGGTTGTTTTACCCATTGAATCTTTGTTCCTAAAATTGAGATAAAGTTAAATCTTATTAATTACTTACTTAATTGATATATAGTCCCAGCGTGGAAATGCGTACTATACTATGATGCTTATCATAATAAATACTTAATATTAGAGCAAGGGGGCGTACTTTGATATAAATACTACCGTTTTAAAATATCGAACTGATTTTTAAATCCTAGGTTTTCCCATTTTCCATAAGCAATGTTGATTACTTTACTTGATTTTTATATATTGTTATTGTTTCACAATACCTATACTAATACAAAAAACATTGGAGTCCAAAGCTTTAGCTTTTGCAAGTCACCCAAAGCGAAAAGCTAAAGCTTTGGACTCCAACTATGACAAACCTACTTTTTTTTATTTCCGGACAACATAAGCATGATGAAAAAGTCCTCAGATTTAATTTAGCAAGCAGAAACGGGAGCAAAATGAAACAGCCACTGTCAAAAAGCAAGATTTTGATTGTAGATGACACGCCCAACAATTTACAGCTATTAAGCAAAATACTGACTCAACGGGGTTATAAAGTACGTACTGCCGTGAATGGTGAATTAGCGTTAAAGTTGATTCAGTCAACTTTGCCAGATTTGATTTTACTAGACATTATGATGCCAGGAATGGATGGTTATCAAGTCTGTGAAAAGTTAAAAGCCGATGATATAACACGCAAGATCCCAGTTCTGTTTATCAGTTCTTTGAATGACGTATTTGACAAAGTTAAAGCCTTTTCTATGGGAGGTGTTGATTATATTACGAAACCTTTTCAGGTTGAAGAGGTGCTGGCACGAGTAAAAACCCATTTGCAACTGCGTCAATTGCAACAAAAATTGGAGGCACAAAACCAAGAATTACAAACAAGCTTAAAGCATCTCAAACTCACCCAACAAGAGCTGATTCGATCCGAAAAACTGGCATCTTTAGGACAACTAATTGCTGGCATTGCTCATGAAATTAATAATCCTCATAGTGCAATTAAGTCATCCTTACTGCCGATTAATGATTTCAAAAACTACTTCATAGCACAATTACCTGATTTTGTGCGTTTTCTGCCTGAAGAACAACAACAAGCTATTTTGGCATTAGTACCAAGAATATTAGCCAAAAAAGCTCCCAGCTTGGGATTCAAAGAACGACGCCAATTAAAACGTCAACTCATACGCCAATTAGAACAAAATGAGATTCAAAATGTTGCCATAATTGCGGATCGTTTGGTGGATATGGGGATTTATGACAATCTTGAACTGTTGTTATTCTTATTAAAAAGCCATGATAGTGAAAAATTGTTAGAGATTCTGTCGAAATTATACGATTTTAAAACTGGTATAGAAACGATTGAGATTGCCAGCGAACGCGCTTCGAGAATCGTATTTGCTATGAAAAATTTTTGCCGTTTTGATCAGATTGGGACAAAAGTCAGGATTAATATTGTGGATAATATTGAAACCGTGTTAATCCTGTATCAAAATTATTTAAAACAAAATGTTAATGTAATCAAGCAGTATGATTCATCACCTCTGATTATGTGTTATGCTGACGAAATTAATCAGATTTGGATGAATTTGATTTATAATGCATTACAAGCAATGCACTTTAAAGGTACTTTAAAAATTGCAGTAACTCAGCAGGATAATCAAGTTGTTGTCAGTATAACTGATAGTGGTGAGGGGATTGCAGAGGAGATAAAGGATAAAATTTTTGAACCGTTTTTTACCAGCAAACCCCCTGGTGAAGGAACTGGTTTGGGATTAGATATTGTTAAACAAATTGTTGAAAAACATGATGGTAAGATTGTTGTAGCCAGTAAACCTGGAGAAACGACATTTACAATCTGGCTTCCTATTGGTTCAACTCAGGAGATGTTGTAATGTCTAGCCCCATCATTTTATGTGTTGATGACGAAACAACAATTTTAGAGGGCCTGAAATGGAATTTACGAAAACTCTTCGGTGAAAAATATAGTTACGAATTTGCAAAGGATGCTGAAGAGGCTATGGAAATAATTGAAGAACTAGAACAGGATGGTGAAGAAATTCAGCTAATTATTTGTGACTGGTTAATGCCAGGAAAAAAAGGCGATGAATTTCTGATTGAACTTCATCAGCTTTATCCAAGAATAGTAAAAATTATACTAACAGGGCAAGCCGATCAGAATGCGATTAAGCGTGCTACAACGCAGGCTAATCTTCACTCCTGTATCTTAAAACCTTGGGATCAGACTGAATTTAAAAATGCCTTAACTTCTGGTTTGGAAAAATTTCATTTGAACGCAGATTCTCACTAGGTTAAAAAATTCAAGAAAGGATTATAAAAAGGATAAGAAACATGCAATTTGTTGATGTAAAAACCGATTTTGCTTTTAAAAAAATTTTTGGTAGCGAAGAATCCAAAAATATACTTATCAGCTTTTTGAATGCTCTGCTAGATTTTGGAGAAAATCCGATTGTTGAGTTAGTGATTGTGAATCCCTATCAGCTCAGATTAATGAGAGAACGGAAAGACAGTCTTATAGGTATTAAAGCAACATTAGCTAATAACATTCAAGTTATTATTGAACTACAAATGATTAATCAACTTGGTTTGGGGAAAAAACCGATTTTCTCTAATATCACCCAATCAACTAAGCAGCAAAATCAAGCCGTAATTGCCTTAATCATTTCCGATTTGAGCTTGTTAAAATTTCCTGCTTTAGATGCTTTAGTGATTAATAAATTTAAAATATTACATGAGGAAACAACTGGTTATATGGAACTAGTGTTTGTAGAACTACCAAAGTTTCAGAAAACTGAACTGCAATTGAGTTCTATGGCAGATAAATGGATTTATTTTTTGAAAAACGCTGCTAATTTGAAATATATTCCACAAACCTTAAACGATGAAGAAGCTATACAACAGGCTTTTCAGATGGCTACTCATTTTAATCGTGAAGAATTAAAAATCCAGTCTAATTATGTCAAGTCCATAAATGAGCAGAGCAATAAGATTCTTAAGGGAAAAAAGGGAGAAAGACAAGCTGTTGATGATGAAAAAGCTGCTAAGTTACGCTTGGCAAAAACAATGCTAGCAACCAATAGTAATGTCTCTTTTGTAATGCAAGTGACAGGTTTAGATTGGGCAGATATTCAATCATGTCGTCAGTAGCCACGTAGTATTTTAAGTTTCAATTTTTAGGTTATAATAATAATTATAAAAAGGATAAGTACTAAATTTGTACTTTTTAGTTAGATGATTTTTTATTTTAAGAACTAACGTACTAATATCAAATGACAATTACACCAAACAAGAAACCAAAAACACCAAACATACTGATAGTGTCTGAAAAATCAGATGAGATTCTGAGATTAAATGAGATACTCCAGAAACAATACAAAGTCTATTTTGCAAATACAGCAGAAAAGGCTCTTGATATTACGAATTCTAAGAATCTGGATTTAATCTTACTAAATACGATGCTGCAAGAACCACACGCTTATGAACTTTGTAAGCAGCTTCAAACGAATGAAAATTCTCAGAATATCCCAATTCTCTTTTTAATGCCCAAGGCAGAAACCAAAGCTGAAGACAAAATCTTCACAGTTGGTGCTAGTGATTACATAACATGGCCTTTCAATCCGGTGCTGGTTGAAGCGAGGATAAAAAATTACATAGAACTCAAACAGCAGCGAGAGTTTCTCAAAAATCTATCTTCTTTAGATGGCTTAACTCACCTTGCTAATCGTCAGCGTTTTGAAGAAATCTTATATCAAGAATGGTGGCGTGCAGTACGAGACAATACTGAACTATCACTGCTGATGATAGACATAGATTACTTTAGGCAATATAACGAGAATTATGGTTATCTAGCTGGAGATAATTGCTTAAAAACAATCGCTTCAAAGCTTGAAATAGAGTTAAATCGACCGAGTGATTTATTGGCGAGATATGAAGGCAGTCAATTTGTTAGTATCTTACCTGAGACTGATAAAGAAGGAGCTTTACATGTTGCCAACACACTGATTCAAAGCATTGCGAAATTAAAGATTCCCCATGAGTATTCAGCAACGGCTGATCATGTGACTATAAGTATTGGAGTTGCAAGCATAGTTCCTAGTGCCCTCTTTCATACTGAAGATTTAATCACTTTAGCTGAAAATAGTCTTTATGAAGCCAAATATGAAGGTAGAAATAAATGTAAAAGTGATGTTAATCAATTGATTAATATAGAAGATGGGCTATTTATGTCTTAATTGCACATCGGACAATCCCCTTTTGGTTGCCCTTTCGGTATTTCTCATGAAAAATTTTTTCATGATTTTAGTCTGTTTTTAATACTTTCACTTTCCAAAAAACATTTAATCTATTCTAACTTGGAGTGCAAGGTAACCTTGCACTCCAAGCCCATGAGTGCAAGGCAACCTTGTACTCCAAACCCATGCTTTACTACTCGTTCACAAGCTCCTGCTGATCCATTTATAATAGACTTGTCCGTAAATAACAAAATGGAGTCCAAAGCTTTAGCTACGCTTACTTCGTGGTGGTCGCCCAAACGAAGTAAGCGAAACGAAGTAAGCGAAACGAAGTAAGCGAAGCTAAGCTAAAGCTTTTTTTAACAGCAAATAGTAAGAAAATTAAAGTTGCGGTAATGTGTAGTGAATCTAAACCAGAAGAATGTCATCGGTCAAAGCTGATAGGGCAAGAACTTTTGAAACATGATATTTCAATGAAGCACATAGTTTCAAATAAAATCATAAAATCTCAGGAAACAGTCATAGCAGAATTAACAACAGGATTTGGGGTTATAGACTTGTTTGGAAACGAGACAAACTTTACCTCAATCCGTGTTCGCAACTGAGACATTTGCTCCGCTAATTCTTCTTCATTCAAAGCATCAATAGGAATACCTTTACTCCAAAGCAATTCTAAGAATCCTCTATAACCAATATTTAAAATGTCTCCACATTCTTGAATAGATAGATTACCATTTAAATATTCCAAAATTACCCAGCCACTTTGTAGTACTTCTTTAATAGTTTCAATTTGTTGATGATGTACATCCAAGATAAATTCTGGAATTTTGACAGTAATTGTTGACATTTTATCCCCATATTGATTGGAATCCAAAGCTTCAGCTTTGGCTCGTCCAAAGCTAAAGCTTTGGACTCCAAGGAGAAAATAAAAAATTCGTTTGTCAATGCGTAAGTCCTAGTCTATTCCTATTCCTGCTGTTACTGCAAATGCGCCAAGATAGTCTGAATTTCCTGTTGGTGCTATAGCATTGCCCGATTTAGTTAAGCACATTTACGCTCCAAACCTGCCAGGTTTTAAAAACCTGGCAGGTTTTCTAGGTGTATTTTATGCAATCGGTTAACGCTATATAAAATCAGCTAGTACAGTGTCAATTTAATTTTGTCGGGTAATGAGTAGAGACAAGGCATGCCTTGTCTCTACGTTGAACTGCAACAACCCGACAAAATCATCTTGATAAGGTACTGAACCTTGATTTTCATGATTTTTATTGACTTTAAATATTTTCTATTTGGTATAATTATACTGCTTGATAGTGTGCTACATTGGCGATAAAAAACTTATTTACAATTTTCATGGAAACAATAAACGATGCCATTATTGGTTTATCCGCTTTTATAACTCATCCCTGTAGTTACTTTTGGTAGAACTACAGGGATGTTATATAAGCAGGGATAAGGCAAAAACTACTAGATTTTTAGTTTTTTATCCTTGCTTATATAGCATCCTTGTAGTTATTATCTGGAACAATGATATGCAAGTAAAAAAACTACAACTGAAAAAATTAACCACAAAAAATTATAAAAATTTAAACCAAACTCAGGGAATTGAACTCCAATCTTTGAATATTTTAATTGGTGCTAATGGCTCTGGGAAAACTAATTTAATCAATGTACTTAATTTTTTAAAGGATTGTATGACACCTGTTGATAGTAGCAGAGGAATAACAGCTTATGAACAAGCTGTGATTAATCATTTAGGAGGTTCTAAATTCTTGGATGGTAGTCTGGATTATCCTGCAAATGCCACTTATCTATTTGAGTTCAATACTTCTCCAGCAACCACGCTTGAATTAACACTTCAAGCCAAAGATGCTATCACTACCCCTTTTATTGTTGAAGAATCATTTCACCAAATTGAGCCTTTTTATAAATGTCATCATAAACAAAGCGGAACTGGCATTATTTCAGCTAAAACTGAAAATGCCACGAATTTTGAAGAAATAACGCAAGTACCAACCAATGAATTAACTTTGCTGGCGATACCAAAATTATTGGAAAATAGTCACATTGCCCCCGAAAAAGCCCCTATTTACAAAGCACGTCGCTGGCTACTAGAAACTGTCTCACAATGGCGTTTTTACAATGCCAATAATATGAGTTTAAAAGCGATTCGAGATACCTATCCAAAAATCGGAGCTAATGATATTTATCTCTCTGCCACTTGCGAAAATTTACCATTGGTATTAGATAATCTGATGCAACACCCCAAATATGGTATTGATTTTGAAGAACAAATAAATAATGCCATGAAAAGTATTTTGCCTAATACACGCAAGATCAAAACCTATCGTTCTAACCTATCTCTTGCAGTGCAATGGCATTTTGAAGACATGCGAGAACCATTTTATTTAAGTGAAATGTCTGATGGTTCAGTACGCATGTTATGTTGGGCAAGCATTTTACATTCTCCCCAATTGCCGACATTATTAGTGATTGATGAACCAGAATTAGGTTTACATGTAGCTTGGATGCAAATACTAGCAGAATGGATTAAAAATGCTGCTGACAAAACACAAGTAATTATAAGCACTCATAGCCCAGATTTACTAGATTATTTTACTGATTGTGTAACAAATGTTCTTAGTTTTGAACGTCAAGGCAAAAGCCATTTTTCCATAAAACCACTCTCACAAAGTCAATTGTCGGAAAAAATAGAAGAGGGATTAGAAAAAATCTAACTTACAAAGCTAATTTGGATTTATTCGTTACAAGCTAACCTTGCACTCCAAAAACAATTCTCGGAGTACAAGGTAACCTTGCACAAATCTTTAATCTTTATTTTTAAGCTTTACTATAAGGAATCGCTGTCAAAATAGCTCGAAGTGCTTTATTAACCGCTTCTGAAGTGTTAAACACTTGTGTTATGTCGGGTTCAATAGTCACAGTTATAGCGCACTCTTTTGTAAATCTGTTTGGTTTCGCTTTGCTATAGTCAAACTCATATTCAGGTAACATTTCCATACTGTCATCAGAGTTTTTCGCCATTTTCATAATCTCTTCATCAAAACCCGTGCAAGGTAACCTTGCACTCCAATGACACTCCTCGGAGTTGCAAGCTTACCTTGCACGATTACAAAATCGGCGCCAACCACCGTTCTGCTTCTTCCAAACTCATTCCTTTGCGCTTGGCATAGTCTTGAACTTGATCTTTATCAATTTTCCCAGTTCCAAAATATTGCGATTCTGGATGAGAAAAGTACCAGCCTGAGACTGCTGCTGTGGGTAGCATGGCATAGCTTTCGGTTAAGGTAATTCCAACTGTTTGTTCTGGTTGGAGTAATTCCCAAAGGCTGGCTTTTTCGGTATGTTCTGGGCAAGCTGGATAGCCCGGGGCTGGGCGTATGCCTTGGTATTTTTCTGTTATTAGTTCTTCATTTGTCCAATTTTCATTCGGTGCATAGCCCCAATATTCTTTCCTTACTCGCTGGTGCATTCTTTCGGCAAAGGCTTCTGCTAGGCGATCTGCTAGTGCTTTCAATAAAATGCTATTATAATCATCATGATCTTTTTCAAAGCGGGCTATGTGTTCGTCTATTCCTATTCCTGCTGTTACTGCAAATGCGCCAATATAGTCTGATTTTCCTCTTGGTGCTATGAAGTCAGCTAGGCAGAGGTTGGCTTTGCCTTTGACTTTGGAGATTTGTTGGCGAATGTGGTGTAGTACGGTTTTTACTTCGCTACGATTGTCGTCGGTGTAGATTTCAATATCGTCGTCATTGACGCTGTTGGCTGGGAAGAAGCCGATTACGGCTCGCGCTTGTAGCCAGTTTTCGGTAATGATTTTATCTAGCATGGTTTGGGCATCTTGATAAAGTTTGCGTGCTTCTTCGCCTACGATTTCATCTTCTAAAATTTTGGGAAAACGCCCTGCCAGTTCCCACGATTTAAAAAATGGTGTCCAGTCTATATAGTTTCGCAGTTCTTCTAGTGGATAATTTGCAAATACTTTTATGCCTAAAAAAGTCGGTTTGGGTGGAGTGTATTCTTCCCAGTTGATTGCAAATTTATTCGCTCGTGCTTGTTGTAAGGTGAATTTTTTACGTTCGCCTTTTTTGTTGGCGCGTTTTTCACGGATGTCTATATATTCTTCGCGGATTTGTTGGGCAAAGTTTTGTTTTAAGTCGGGAGATAATAGGCTTTGTGCTACGCCTACTGCACGCGAGGCGTCTTTTACATAAACAACTGGATGTTCATAATTCGGCTCAATTTTTGCGGCTGTATGCACTTTGGAAGTTGTTGCTCCGCCAATCATTAGTGGGATTTCAAAGCCTTGACGTTGCATTTCTTTGGCTACATGTACCATTTCATCTAGGGATGGGGTAATTAATCCAGATAAGCCAATGATGTCGCAATTTTGTTCTCGCGCAGTTGTTAAAATGGTTTCTGCTGGTACCATTACACCTAAATCGACAATTTCAAAATTATTACATTGCAACACGACACCAACAATATTTTTGCCAATATCATGAACATCGCCTTTGACGGTTGCCAGTAAAATTTTGCCATTGCTTTGTAATTCTGAATTTTCGTCTTTTTCGGCTTCAATATAAGG
This sequence comes from Thiotrichaceae bacterium, assembly GCA_026993485.1. GTDB lineage: Bacteria > Pseudomonadota > Gammaproteobacteria > Beggiatoales > Beggiatoaceae > JAUXCJ01. Next base: position 23,357 of record JALWSU010000446.1, read on the forward strand.
CATTAAATAGGCAACCGCTTTTTTCATTACTCGCGCCGATTTAACTACTTGAGGTAAAAACATTTTTCCTGCACCGAACAAGTCGCCAACTACATTCATGCCGTCCATTAAGGGCCCTTCAATTACATGTAATGGGCGTTCAGCTTCTAGTCGCGCTTCTTCGGTGTCAACTTCAATATAGTCTGTAATGCCTTTGACAAGTGCATGTTCTAGGCGTTTAGCTACGGGGGCATCGCGCCAAGCCTGATCTTGTTTATTATCTTGTACGCTGCCATCGCCTTTATATTTGTCGGCTATTTCTAATAATCTATCTGTTCCATCTGGTCGCCGATTTAAAATTACATCTTCAACTCGTTCGCGGAGTTCTGCGGGTAAGTCTTCATAAATCGCCAATTGCCCAGCATTGACTATCCCCATATCCATACCAGCTTTTATTGCGTGATAGAGGAATACGGAGTGAATCGCTTCTCGCACGGGATTATTGCCGCGAAATGAAAAGGAGACGTTGGATACGCCACCTGAAACCATTGCATGTGGTAAAGTTTGTTTGATTTCTCTGGTAGCTTCAATAAAGTCAACAGCATAGTTATTGTGTTCTTCTATACCAGTGGCAACGGCGAAAATATTTGGATCAAAAATTATGTCTTCTGGTGCAAATCCTACTTGTTCAGTTAAAATTTTATAAGCGCGTTGACAAATCTCAATTTTACGCTCTTTAGTATCGGCTTGCCCTTGTTCGTCAAACGCCATGACTATAGCAGCAGCACCATAACGTTTAATTAATTGGGCGTGTTCAATAAATATGTCTTCGCCTTCTTTGATACTTATGGAGTTGACTATGCCTTTGCCTTGAATACATTTTAGCCCGGCTTCTAAAATCTCCCATTTTGAGGAGTCAATCATAATAGGGACTTTGGCAATATTTGGTTCTGAGGCGATTAAATTTAAGAAGTTAGTCATTTCTACCTTAGAATCCAGCAAGCCTTCATCCATATTGATGTCGATGATTTGGGCACCATTTTCGACTTGTTCTTCGGCTACTTTTAAAGCTTCCTCGTAGTTTCCTTCTTTAATCAATCGCTTGAATCGTGCTGATCCTGTAACATTTGCCCGTTCACCAATATTGACAAATAAAGAATCCTTTTCAATTGTGCAAGATTCTAAGCCTGATAATCTACAAGCTATTGGTATTTCTGGTAATTTACGCGGAGGATATTGTTCAACAGCAGCTTTAATTGCCCGAATATGCTCAGGAGTTGTGCCACAACAGCCGCCAATTATATTTACAAAGCCACTTTGCGCCCATTCGGCAATTTCTGTAGCCATATCTTCAGGAGTTTCATCATAACCCCCAAATTCGTTAGGCAAACCAGCATTGGGATGAGCAGATACATAAGTTTCTGAAATTCTGGAGAGTTCGGCTACATATTGGCGTAGTTCTTTCGGTCCTAACGCACAGTTTAAGCCAATACTCAGCGGTTTGGCATGACGTAGCGAGTTCCAAAAAGCTTCAGTAGTTTGCCCAGATAAAGTACGTCCAGAGGCATCGGTAATTGTCCCAGAAATCATAATTGGATAACGACAATTATGCTCATCAAAATACTTTTCTATGGCAAAAATCGCGGCTTTGGCATTTAAAGTATCAAAAATGGTTTCAATCAGTAGAAGATCCGCCCCACCTTCGAGTAAAGCTTGTGTGGCTTCATAATAGGCATCGACTAGTTCATCAAAGTTGATATTTCTAAAAGCGGGGTCATTGACATCGGGTGAAATGGAGCAAGTGCGATTGGTTGGTCCTAAAACTCCAGCTACAAAGCGTGGTTTATTAGGCGTTTTTACGGTCATTTCATCAGCAGCCTCGCGTGCTAATTTGGCACCTGCGACATTCATTTCATAAACCAAATCTTCCATTTGGTAATCAGCCATAGCAATCCGAGTACCATTAAAGGTATTGGTTTCAATAATATCTGCCCCTGCTTCAAGATATTGCCTATGAATATCTTTGATAATCTGCGGCTGGGTTAAGGCTAAGAGATCATTATTACCTTTTAAATCGCAAGACCAATCTTGAAAGCGTTCACCCCGATAATCGGCTTCTTCTAATTTGTGCCGCTGAATCATGGTACCCATTGCACCATCTAGGATGAGGATTCGGTTTTTTAGTAGGGATTTTATGTCTATATTTGGCATTATGAGTTTGTTTATGGTTTGGGTTTGTTGCTAAATAATTTGCAACCATTGTCTGAACCTTGATTTTCAGGGATTAAAAGGATTTACAGGATGGTGGTTAGAACTAATTCATTAAACAATCCTTACAATCCTTATAATCCTTTGTAATCAAGGTTCAGACAATGGAAACTATTTTTTGATTTTGCAACATCTCTAATAACTACAGGGATGTTATATAAGCAAGGATAAATCCAAATGATTTTATAGATGTTTGATTTTATTAAGGCAGTAAGCAGACACTCGACTATCAAGTTTTTTGGTAACTGATTGATTCTAGCCCTGAAAGGGCTATAATCAAAAAACTTGATAGTCGAGCGACAGGTTTTTAAAACCTGTCAGGTTTGTACTTAACTAAATCGGGCAACGCTATAGTTCTAATTATAAACTGAGGTTACGCACCCTCGTTCCCAAGCTCGAAACACTCTATTATACACAAAGGCAACCGATTGCCCCTACAGTTTGTAGGGGCAATCCCTTGTGGTTGCCCATTTTCTCACAACAAACAATCAACTTGTAAACAAAGACGCATGTAATAAACTTTGTGTATAAGGATGTTGCGGCTGATTAAATATATCTTCAGTTTTACCTTCTTCAACAAATTGCCCGTGACGCATTACAATGATACGGTGGGAGATTGCCCGAATCACTTTTAAATCATGGCTAATAAATAAATAACTGATTTTGTGTTTGCGTTGTAATCTCATTAATAGATCAAGTACTTGTTTTTGAACCGAAACATCTAATGCACTAGTGGGCTCATCCAGTAAAATTATTTCTGGTTCCAAAATCACAGCTCGTGCTATCGCAATTCGTTGACGTTGCCCCCCCGAAAATTCGTGGGGATAGCGTGAGAGCATGTCTTCTTTTAAATCAACTTCTTTGAGGATTGCAACAATGCGCTCACGGCGTTGGCTACGGCTTAACTCAGGATAATGGATAACTAAACCTTCGCCAATAATTTCCTCGATCCTCATTCTAGGTGATAAAGATGAATAAGGGTCTTGAAAAACTACTTGGAACTGGCGACGCAAGGGACGAATTTCGCCTGTGCTTAATTGATCTAAACGGTGATTCTGAAACAGAATTTTTCCTGTGCATTGTTGTAATCGCAATAAACATAATCCTAAAGTAGTCTTACCTGAACCTGATTCTCCAACTATACCAAGGGTTTCACCTGGGTATAAATGTAGATTGACATTATCAACCGCTTTGAGTTGCTCCTCTGTGCGTTTAAAAAAACCATGTTTTTGGGAAAAATAGCAATGAATTTCTTGCCCTTCTAATAAGGGGGTTGGATGAGTAGAGTAGTCGTAATCGGTTTGAATTCTTTGAGGTTGGCTATTCAGTAAATGTTGAGTATAAGGATGTTTTGGTTGCTTAAATAAGCTATCAACGTCAGCAATTTCAACTAATTGTCCTTTTTGCATTACGCAAATACGTTCCGCAAAGCGTTTAACTAAATTTAAATCATGGGAAATCAACAATACAGCCATACCAAAATCTTTTTGCATAGATTCAAGTAGTTCGATAATCTGCAATTGTATAGTTACATCTAAGGCTGTTGTCGGCTCATCAGCAATCAACAATTTTGGCTTACAGGCTAAAGCCATTGCAATCATAACCCGTTGACGCTGCCCACCAGATAAAGTATGTGGATAAGTATCAAAGCGTTTCTGCGGTTCAGGAATGCCAGTTTGATCTAATAGTTCAATCATACGGCGGCGAGCAGCAGATTTACTTAAATTTTCATGTATCAACAATGGTTCCATCAATTGACTACCAATGGTATAAACAGGATTTAAAGAAGTCATTGGCTCTTGAAAAATCATGGCAATATCTTTTCCGCGTACCTGACGCAAATCTGCCTCTTTCATTTGCAACAAATCTTGCCCTTGAAATTCAATTTTGCCACTGGGATAGCTGACTTGTTGACGATCATGCAATTGTAAAACTGATAAAGCTGTTACAGATTTACCAGAACCAGATTCACCAACTAAGGCTAGTTTTTCACCCGCGTTAATCTGAAAACTCACTTCATTTACAACTGTTTTTCCAAAGGCAACCGATAAGTTATTTATATTTAATAAAGTCATTTTGTCAAATAGGTGTTAGGGAATGTTACATTTAGATTAGATAATAGAGTTGTCCCTCTTCTCCCTCCCCTTAACCCCCGCTCACTCCTTTATACATAAATTTTTAAATAATTGATTTAATTGCGTTTCATACTGAAACGCCTCACAGGGCAACCACAAGGGATTGCCCCTACAAACAGTGGGGGCAATCCCTTGTGGTTGCCCTTGTGTATAAGAGAGTGAACCCCGGGTTAGGGGGAGGAAGTCTAATAGCGATGATTTTATAACGGTGTTATCTTATATTTTTTCGCATATTCTGCAATCCACTCTAAGGATTCCGCCTTATTCAAGGGAACAGTGTACAAATAACCCTGTGCAAAGTCGCAAGCTTGATCTCTTAAAAACTCAGCTTGCTCAGTTGTTTCTACACCTTCACCAACTACTACTAAACCCAAGGCATGAGCCAGATCAATTGTTGCACTCGTAATCGCAGCATCTTGTGGCGTACTCCCTTCGATAAATGAATTTTCAATTTTCAGGCAATCGGCTGGAAAACGCTTGAGGTAATTCAAAGGCGCATAACCAGTTCCAAAGTTATCAATCGCCACTCTAACCCCAATATCTCTTAAATGTTTCAAGGTTTTAATGGCAAAATCGACATCTTCTTCTAAGAGTAAACTTTCTGTGACTTCTAATTCTAAATTCTCTGGCTCTAAGCCTGCGCTTTCAATAGATTCTACAATCGCCCGAATTAAATTTTTACTACGAAATTGATAAGATGACAAGTTGACACAAACACGGTTTATCATAAAACCAGCCAGCCACCAATCTTTTAACTGCTTACAAGCAGTCCGAAAAATCCATTCTCCAACAGGAATAATGTCTCCAGTTTCTTCAAGTATTGGAATGAATTCATTCGGTAAAACTAAACTTTGTTGCGGATGATAAAAGCGAATCAAAGCCTCCATTGCTACCAGCTCATTAGAAGCTAAATTAATTTGCGGATGATAAAATAAAGCAAATTGTTCGTTTTTAATTGCTTTATGTAAATCTGTTTCCATCTTCAAACGTGAAACTACCTTGCTACGCATTCCACGATTAAAAACAGCATAACTTGAGTGTTGCATTGCTTTAACGCGATACAGTGCAGCATCAGCATCACGTAATAAACTGGCACTTTCTTCTTGATCGCTATAATAAGCAATGCCGATTTTTGCAGAAGTTACTATATCATAACCCACTAATGATAATGGACGTGCTAAGAGTTGATTAATATTAGCTGCTAACTGAGTAGCTTCGGCCAAATCTTGCATATTATCTAGTAAAATAATAAACTCATCGCCACAAGCGCGTGCCAAAAAAGTTTTCATTTCCAATTCTGACAAATAATCTTGTAAACGACGAGTAATTTCCATCAATAACCAGTCACCCATATCATGCCCTAAAGTGGCATTAATCATCCGAAATTGATTCAAATCAACTAATAATACTGCAATATAATAATCATCATTCTGCTGTGCATTAGCTATTGCTTGATCTAAATATTTTAGAAACAAATGACGGGTGGGTAATTCTGTAAGTTGGTCATATAAATTGCAATTGGCTAACTGTTGTTCTAATGACAGGTAACGAATAGAACGCTCAATCAGCGTCCAGTTCAATCCCTCTTTAGAAAGCCAATCTATTTGATATTTTTTGGATAAGTCTTTATCAATCGAATCATTATTTTTAACCAATAAAATTATTGGTATATTTAAATCCAATGGTAAAGATGCTAAAAATGCCAAATGTTGATTTTTGATTGGGTCACAGCTAACTAAACAAAAATTATAATCATTGGTTTTAATCTGTTTAGAAGCCTCCTTATAATCATGCACCCAATCCATGTTAAAATTAGGGGCTTGCACTTCCAACATTTGACGAATTTTCAAATAATCTAATGTGTTTTCTTCTATGAATAAAATTTTCATAGTTTCCATCTGTTTTCCTGTCTACTTTATTTATCAACGATTGACGATTGATTATTTATGAAGCTCATATTATTAAAACCGCGTTACTGGCCCTTATGGGCTGGCATGGGAATATTCTGGTGTTTAGTCCATTTACCCCATAAGTGGAAACTGGGTTTGGGACGACAAATTGGACGTATCGCCTATCGACTTGCGCCACGCCGTCGCAATATTGCTGATATTAACCTAAAATTATGCTTTCCAGAACTAAATGACAATCAACGAAACCAATTATTACGCCAGCATTTTGAGTCTCTAGGCATGGGCTTATTAGAAATGTTCAGTGCCTGGTGGCTACCAGATGCCCGTTTAAAACTCTTAGGAAATATCCAAGGATTAGAACATTTAGATGCGGCTTTGAAACGGGGTAAAGGTGTTATTTTGCTCAGTGCCCATTTTACCTCACTTGAAATAGGTACGCGCTTTTTAACCATGCATACTACAATTCATGCTATTTATCGCCCCCATGAAAATCCTTTGGTTGAACATTTTATGAAAAAAAGCCGCGAAAGTCGTGCTGAAAAAGCGATACCCCGTGATGCTATACGTGAAATGTTGCGTAGTCTCAAACAAAATAAAGCCTTATGGTTTGCAACAGACCAAAATTTTGGACATAAATATAGTGCTTTTGTTGATTTTTTTGGAATACCAGCAGCAACTAACACCGCAACTTCACGCATTGCACAAATTAGCGGCGCTGCTGTTGTACCTTGTTTTACGCAACGATTAGAAAATAATCAAGGTTATCAAGTGATCTTACAACCTGCTTTGGAAAATTTTCCCAGTGGTAATATCTTACAGGATACATTAAGAATGAATCAATTAATTGAAGCGCAAGTTAGAAAAGCACCTGAACAGTATTTATGGGTACATCGACGCTTTAAAGATAGACCAGAAGCAGAGGAGCGTATCTATTAATAAATTAAAGAGTTTGGCCAAAAACCTCCGAGGTTTTCAAAACCTCGGAGGTTTAGACTTAAATTGTTTTTTGAAATACTATAGCATTTATCCTAGATTTAATTTAAGGTTGCTGACAATTTTGCTCTTGATTTTCATGTCCATGAACAACAAAACCTCTGGTTTTTCTACAATTTTGCGGATTAGTTCCAGATGCTCCATTATTTTCTGCCGCTGGTTGTTCTACAACATCATCGTCTTGCAGTAAGTACTGGTTGCAACCGCTAGCAAAAAGGGTAACTGAGATAATCACTACACCCAAAAGCAGCTTTATGTATTGATAAGTTTTGTTTATATTCATAATAAATTTTCTATCTATTTTGTTAGTGATTACAAATGTATTATAATGACAAAAAAAATTTTGGTATTATTTTTATAAAACCTCAATAAAATTGGGGTTGAATTGAAATGCCGAAGAATTGTCAAAAGTTGTCATTAACGACAACAAACGCCTTAAAGGGCAACCACAAGGGATTGCCCCTACAAACAATGATGTAGGGGCAATCGGTTGCCCTATACCTCCTAACTAACATTAGTAACTAAATAAACAAAGAAGATAAATAATTTTTTATGGCTGCAACTCCATCTACCATGATGCCATTAGGCACAATTGCCCCTGATTTTACTTTACTCAATACCGTTACAGGTGAAATGGTGAGTCTTCAGGATTTAAAATCTGATGTAGCGACACTGATTATGTTTATTTGCAATCATTGTCCTTATGTCAAACATATTAATGCTCAGCTAGTCAAGCTCGCCAATGATTATCAATCCAAAGGCGTTTCTTTCATTGCCATTAGTTCTAATGATGTTGAAAACTATCCTGATGATTCTCCAGAAAAAATGAAACAAGTGGCGCAACAACTCGGCTACCCTTTTCCTTATTTGTATGACGAAACTCAAGAGGTTGCAAAAGCTTATCAAGCTGCATGTACACCAGACTTCTTTTTATTTGATAAGGACTTAAAGTGCGTTTATCGTGGGCAATTAGATGGTTCAAGACCAAAAAATGATGTCCCCGTCACAGGTAAAGATATGCGTGCGGCTTTAGACGCAGTATTAGCAGGAAAACCCGTTAATCCTGAGCAAATTCCAAGCATTGGTTGCAATATAAAATGGAAAGTAAGTGCATGAAATTTCTAAAACAATACAGCTGGGTACTTTTGCTGTTATGCTTTCCTAACTGGCTTTCTGCCAATCAAGCTTTGGATAAATTTTTAGACGGTTTGCAGACTTTATCTGGTAAATTTGAACAAAGTATTTATGATGAAAATGGCTACTTATTAGAAAAATCCAGAGGTAGGTTGTATATCCAACGTCCAAATAAATTTCGTTGGATTTATCAAAAACCCTATTATCAATTGATTGTCGCTGATGGCAAAAAAGTGTGGATATATGATAGGGATTTAGAGCAAGTCACAGTTAAAACCTTAAACAATACACTAGGTAAAACCCCAGCATTTTTACTGAGTCGTAACCGCCAGGTAGAAAAAGATTTTATTGTAAATCAATTGCCATCTCCAGAAAGAGGTATAACCAGCTTAGAACTAATTCCCAAAAAAGCAACAAAAACGCAGTTTGAAAAACTACGTATTAACTTGCGGGATAATAGCTTAGTCAGTTTTGAATTTCTGGACAATTTAGGGCAAACAACACAAATTCATTTTACTAAACTCAGACGAAATCGCAAGCTGCGTGACAAAGTGTTTAGATTCACGCCACCAACGGGCGTGGATATTATTAACTGATGTTACGCACTCTCGTTCCCACTGGGCAACCACAAGGGATTGCCCCTACATCGTTGTTTGTAGGGGCAATCCCTTGTGGTTGCCCTTGTGTATAATAGAGTGCACTCCAGCGTGGGAACGATAGTGCGTAACATCAGCTATTAATTAAAAAAAATTTAATTGTTTTGGTAGCAAGGCTTGAATCGCTGAAACAAAGCCTTGCAACCAACTGGTTTTCGGCGACAAAAAAAGCGGACGTACCAATATCAAAGAAATATTATCTTTACCCCCGTTTTCATTTGCAGCATTAATTAATGAATGCGCCGCCCGCTCAAGCGAACTATTATTTTTAATAATATTATACATATCAGTTTCTTTAAGCATATCGCTTAAACCATCAGAACACAGCATATAAATATCTTGCTCAAGGATTTTATATTCCTGTGTTTCAATATTCACCAACTGCTCCAGCCCAAGTGCCTGCGTTACAATATGCTTATTAGGTGAATTTTGAGCCTCTTCAGCTGTATAAAAACCACAATCAATCAGTTCCTGTAATAGAGAATGATCTTTAGTCAATTGACAAAATTCGTTACCACGAAGTCGATAAAGACGCGAATCTCCAACATGGGCAACACTGAGAAAATCATTATGAAACCACACGGCAACTACCGTTGTACCCATTCCTTGATAATTATTTTCCTGTTTCGCTTTCTGATGAATCGCTTGATTAGCTTTCAATACTGCTTGTTCAAGTAGCACAGTATGAGAATGCCTAGCCGCATAACGGGAAATAGTTTTTAGAGCACTAGACAATTTTTCCCTAATTGTGTCAATCGCCATTTTGCTTGCAACTTCACCAGCTTGACATCCTCCCATGCCATCAGCAAGCACAGCCAAACCAATAGACTCATCGCCACTAATAGAATCCTCATTATGTGTCCGAACTCTACCAGTATCAGTACGGGCTACAATTTCTATATGCATAAAAAATTTCCTAATTAAATCCATAAAACTCACGCACTGACAGCACAATTTTTGTAGGTTTTGTAGTAAAAACAAATTCTTACAATTTATAAATTACTTGGAGCACCAAAGCTTTAGCCTTATACGGCACCAAAGCTAAAGCTTTGAACTCCAAAAAATAAAAAAATTAGTTTATCAATGCGTAAGTAAATCCCAATCCATTAGATTCCATATAAAGAGCAAGCGAATCTTGCACCCCAACTCCTCTGGAAAAATTGGGAACTTTTATTGCATAATATCTGCCAATATCAAATAACAACATAACAATCTCCAAAAATAACATGTTCCATTGTATTCTTTACCAACCAGAAATACCCCCAAATACCGGCAACATCATTCGTATTAGCGCTAATACAGGGGTAAAACTTCATTTAATTCATCCACTTGGCTTTAAATTAGACAACAAAAGACTTAAACGCGCTGGACTTGACTATCATGAATGGACAAAACTTATCGAACATGATTCTCTAGAATCATTTTTAGAAACCGTACAACCACCACGCTTATTTGCATGTTCAACTAAAGGCAAAAGTTGTTATGCAGAACACAATTATCAGATAGGAGATGCGTTTTTATTCGGCCCCGAAACGCGAGGCCTGCCACAAACCGTGCTGGATAAATTTCCACCTGAACAAATAATACGGATTCCGATGTTACCCAAACGTCGCAGCATGAATTTATCTAATGCAGTCGCAGTGATTATTTATGAAGCGTGGAAACAAATAGGCTTTAAAATGAAATAACACTATGGCTACAATATTAGCGATTGGCATCGCCACACTGGATATCATCAACACCGTAAACCAATACCCACAAGAAGACACAGAAATACGCGCATTAAGTCAGCGCATCTGTCGCGGTGGTAATGCAACTAATACTTTAGTCATCTTAAGCCAACTAGGACATCATTGCACTTGGGGCGGAGTCTATGTAAATGATCCTGATGGACAGCTAATTTTGGAAGACTTAGCGCAACATCACATTGACACCAGTAACTGTAGAATCGAATCTCAAGGCAAAGTTCCTACATCCTATATTATATTAAATCAGCGCAACGGCTCTCGAACAATTGTCCACTACCGCCTTTTGCCAGAATTCGACTTCAAAGATTTCCAATCTATTCAACTAAATCCTTTTGACTGGTTACATTTTGAAGGGCGTAATATTATCGAAACCGCCCGTATGTTAGAGCGAGTTCAACAAATAGCCCCCACCTTACCAATTTCATTAGAAATAGAAAAACCCCGTCCTCAAATTGAACAATTATTCAACAAAGTAAATGTGTTATTATTTTCTAAAGCATTTGCACAAGCAAATGCCCAAAAATTTGCTTATAATAAAAACGACGCCGCCACATTTTTACGCACAATGCAGCAACTAGCACCAAAAGCTCGCCTATTCTGTACATGGGGAGCCAAAGGAGCTTATGCTTTAGACACAGACGGCACATTATTTCACTGCCCCGCTTACCCGCCATCGCAAATAGTCGATACACTAGGCGCAGGAGATACATTCAACGCAGGCATTATTGACAATCTCTGTCGTCAGCAAAATTTGGCGACAGCACTCAATCATGCTTGTCGGCTGGCGGGAAAAAAATGTGGACAACTAGGTTTATCGATTTCAACAACTTAATCATTTTTAACAGGACTCACGCAGTGACAGCAGAAGTTTTTTAGTTTTTTTAAGAAAAACAAACTGTTAAAATTTATAACTTACTTGGAGCCCAAACGAAGTAAGCCTAGCTAAAGCTTTAGCTTTAGCTAGGCTTACTTAGCTACGCTTACTTCGTTTCGTTTGGACCTTCCAAAGCTAAAGCTTTAGCTACGCTTACTTCGTTTGGACTCCAAGGAGAAAATAAAAAAATTCATTTGTCAATGCGTAAGTCCTATTTAATTACAGGAGCTAACAATGCAATTCAAACCATATTATCATAATAGCTTGATTATTATGATATTTTTAACGTTATTCAGCCAAAGTGCATTCTCTGAAAAGATGACATCCTATCAGATGATCCCAAAAATAGTAGCGGCCAACACCGCATTTGCGCTAGAACTCTATGCAGAAATGGGCAACCATAAAAAAGGCAACAACCTCTTTTTCTCCCCCTACAGCATCTCAACAGCCCTAGCTATGACTAATGCAGGAGCTAGAGGTAATACAGCAAGACAAATCTCCAAAGTGTTACATTTTCCTGAGAATCAAGATTATCTTCACCCAGCTTTTGGGATTTTGCAACAAGAAATGTCTGAGGCTCACAAAAAAAGTAGTGTTGAACTACGAATTGCTAATGCGCTTTGGGTAAAAAAAGACTCTTCCATTAAAGCTGACTTCAAAAACATCTTAAAGCAATATTATGGTGCTCAACCAAGAAATGTTGACTTTCAAACAACTGATTCTGAAAAAGTCCGCCTCAGAATCAATAAATGGGTAGAAAATCATACTCAAAAAAAAATCAAAAACCTTTTACAAAAAGGCACTCTCAATCGGATGACTCGCCTAGTCCTAGTCAATGCCATTTATTTTAAAGGGCAATGGGCAAATCCCTTTAAAACCAGCAACACCAAAAATAGGCCCTTTTTTATTACAAAAACGCAGTCTATTTCGGTGCCAATGATGAAACAGAAAAATTATTTCAACTACATGGAAAATAACCAGCTGCAAGTAATTGAACTACCTTACGCAATTCGCGGCAAGCAACACCAACTCACATCCACTCATCTTAGCGACAGTATTTCAATGGTAATCCTACTACCAAAACAGCGTAATGGCATAGCAAAATTAGAAAAATCACTAAATCCAAACACACTTGAAGAATGGTTAACTTACACCCGCCCCAAGAAAGTGGAAATCTCTCTACCGAAATTTAAGATCAACGCAGGAATTGAGCTATCCAAAATCCTATCTAAAATGGGAATGTCAGAAGCCTTTACAGACAAAGCTGATTTTTCCGGCATCAATGGCAAAAAAGACCTATCTTTAACATCAGTAATCCACCAAGCATTTGTCAATGTTGATGAACAAGGGACCGAAGCAGCAGCAGCAACAGCAGCCGTCCTTGGCGTTAGAAGCATAAATCCACCTCCTCCCGTATTCACTGCGGATCACCCTTTCATATTCTTAATTCGTCATAAATCCACTGGCAGTATCCTATTTATGGGACGACTTATGAATCCGATTAAAAATTAGAAAAGTAGGACTTACGCATTGACAAACTAATTTTTTTATTTTCTCCTTGGAGTCCAAAGCTTTAGCTTAGGTACCGCCCAAACGAAGCAAGCGTAGCCAAAGCTAAAGCTTTAGCTACGCTTACTTCGTTTGGACTCCAAATAAGTTATCAAATGTAACAATTTGTTTCTACCAAAAAACCTACAAAAATTCTGCTATCAATGCGTAAGTCCTATTGATGAACAAACACTTTTCAAGCTGAAAAACGTGCAAAACGTACATTTGAGAAAAACTGTCTGAAACTCGACTATCAAGTTTTTTTTGCTTGACAAAATTTACTCAAGATTCATTTAAATAAATTAATGATTTATTATCTAAAAAAGCTACTCAAGTAGTGAATCGCGTTAGTATTTTTTTTAACTACAGGGATGAACTATAAGAAAGGATAAGGCAAAAATCTAAGTGTTTTTATCCGCTTTTATAACTCATCCCTGTAGTTATTGAAAAACTTTTAATAATATAAATACTTTATAC
>JALWSU010000447.1 GCA_026993485.1 Thiotrichaceae bacterium
GAACTTTTACGTTTAAATCAATAACTTTATCATTAAATTCTCTTTGTGTGAGACTAATTTCGCTTCCAACTGGTTTTTTAGTATCATCAGTTAATTCAGGTGGTTCGTCATTACAACCATCACCGCCAGTTCTGTCAGCGGTGGGCATACAAGATGAATTTCCTCCTCCAATTGGTGTATATGTAGGATGTTTTTTCAAGCTGCCTTGTCCACTAGTTCCTCCACTGAAGATAATTCCTCCACCAGTTCCACTTCCAGTTCCGCTTCCAGTTCCTGGGCAGGTATTTACTACGGTTCTAATAGGTAATTTTTGAATTGATTCACGAACTGTTCCATTAATACATTGATAAATATATCTATTTTCAATTTGTTGTGAATATTCAAGACAACCTCCACCACTATTGCCCCCATTGGGAACTAAACTAGTTAAAGAGGTTACTTTATAAGGGATAGTGAGTTTTTGTTGAGGTTTTAAAGTTTTAGGTAAATTCTCCGCTAACCATTCATATTTAAAGTATTTATCTGGTGTCGGAAAAGTAAATTTTAAATCCTCAGCTTTAATCAAACCATGATTAACCAAACTCAGTTCGCCTGAATAAACATCTCCTTATATCTTGCACCAAGCAAAAAGAGTTGAAAAATATAATAAAATCAAGTATTAATTAACAAAGATAACTAAAATTTATGAGATAAATATGCCTAACATGCTATCAAAGTCTTTTCAATTGTTTCAAAGTTTACTCAAACTTTTTCCCAGCCGATACCAACGCGAAACAATGGAGGTGGTATTAGGATTATTTTTAGAGGCGAGAGGCAAACCCTTGCCAACTTATAGCAAAACCAAATCAGAAAGTGCAATAAGTCGCTTTTTTAACAAATACAACTGGTCTGTTCGTGCAGTTATTCGTGAGCAACGTCAAGCGATTAAAAAAGCCTTATTCTCCAGAAAAACAACACCTCGTCCGATTTTAGATGTAATGATAGACTTAACCACTTTAGAAAAGACCGGAAAGTTTAAAGGATTAAAGGGGCTAATCCAGGTTATCAATCAAAAGCGTGGTCTTCAGATAGTTGTACTTTATTTGGTGGTTGGAGATTGGCGTGTCCCTTGGAGCTTTAGAGTTTGGCGGGGTAAAGCCACAAAATCGCCTACTGAACTGGCTCTAGCTCTTTTACGTTGTTTACCCAAATCTTTTAAAGACTATTACCGAGTAAGAGTTATGGTAGATGCAGGCATTACAAGTCGGGAATTTCTGGCAGGTATTTGGTCTCTGGGATTTGATGCTATCGCTGCGGTTCGTGGGGACTTATTGTTAGCAAATGGAGAACATTTTAATACAATCAAGTGTCGTGGAGAAATTGTATATATAAAAGATTGGGAAAAACCTGTTTACTTATCATGGTTTTGGTTGAAACGTAATGGCAAGCTACAAAAACGTTTTGTTATTTCTACAAAGGCTATAGCAGGTAAAAGAATTACTAAGTTAGGCAAACGACGTTGGAAAATTGAAGGATTTTTCAAAACCGCTAAACATAGGTTTGGATTAGATCGTTTTGGACAACAAACCTTATTAGGTGTTTATCGTTGGTTAGTCTTAAGTTTGATCAGCTTTATCTTAACACATTGGCATTATTTGGCTAACGAAAATCAACAAGGTTTAGATTGGGGGCAAGCTGCTAAAGAGACTTTAGAAATTTTGTTACCCCAATTATTAGTTAAGCAGTTATTGCTTGAAATCGAGCGATTTCAAGCTCAGGCTCAAAAAATCGGTAGAAAAATCATAATCATTTGATTGGTGCAAGATATGAGTCATCCGATGTTAAATTTTGCTCTAATTCCCAAATTATTTTTAATTGCCACTTTTCAAGTATCAGTCCAATTCATGCTTGGTTAGTTTACTTACTTTGATTCTCATCGTCGTCTGATTTTATTAACCATTTCATGTCACGACGTATATTTCCAATTATAACGATTAAACCGCATACAATTCCAATTGGCATTAAAATTGGTCCTAATATATTTAGCACTTCTGGATTAATTAGGTACGATAAGAACAACAAACCTACTACCAAATAAGATATTAAGGCACATTTAGAAGTTACTACACCACAGCAACCACATTTATTTTCCTTTTCATTCATTTTATTCATTTTTTACCTTATGGTTTATTACACCATGGTTGATTTACAAAAATCTATGGTTAAAGAGGCTCCACATCCAGCTCCTAACCTACCCATACCTTTTGCAGAACCCAAAGACGTTATTCCATCTTCACTAATGCCAACACCAAAACCATAACCACTAGCCCCTATATCAGATGATAATCCAATTGAATCTCCAGCTAAACTAGCTTCTATATCACTCATAGATATTCCAAGTGGAACGGTTGCCCCAGTTCCAGCAAATAGACCAGGTCCTAGACTTCCGCAATCAGTTCTAATAACGCATATCTTACCAGCACCTCCAACTTCATAAATACTAGATACCTCAGAAATGAAACCCAAGAACAAGATATGATAATCTACATATCCCCCAATACCAGCATATGGTCGTTTACCAGTATAATTTTGATTAATTTGCTTATTCTTATTAGAATAAATATTTCCTCCATATAACAAACAATCAGCTGTAGCGCATTTTCCACAATATTCTACGAGTCCAAACGGATCCATTTTTAAAATAGGATTTCCAGTGACGTAAACATACCCATTAATCCCCCCACTCAACCCAATAGGAGCACTCCTCAAATACCTCCCCAACCCAGGATCATAAAACCGCCACCAATTATAATGCAATCCAGTCTCAACATCAAAATACTGCCCAGCCAACCTCAAA
>JALWSU010000448.1 GCA_026993485.1 Thiotrichaceae bacterium
CCCTACCACTAGGTAGTAATCATGCCTGGGCATGGTCTATCATGGAAATATGGATATTTACTCTATTTTTCCTATGGTTATGGAAATTCCTGCTTGGAAAAGTTAAGCTAACACCTGTCTTTTACAAGTCAAAAGTTATCATTGTCATCTTGATAATCTGGCTAGTATATATTGCCTTCCAATGTATTCCTTTGCCTATCTCATTAATTCAATGGCTCTCCCCAGAAGCTGCTTATTTACATAGCTTATCCTCAATAAAAAGCACAGCCACCTTATCTGTCGCTCCCCATATCACAGCTATTTCTCTACTCAAAAGCATTAGCTATCTACTAATATTTTTATTAACTATATTGCTAGTTCGACGAGAAAAACGCTTACGTTGGCTAGCTTATACCTTAGTGTTTAGCGGACTTTACCAAGCCTTTTATGGCAGTTTAATGCTCTTATCGGGCTTAGATAGCCTAATTTTTGAAAAAAAATACTATATGGATGTTGCTACTGGTACCTTTGTAAACCGCAATCATCTCGCTGGTTACTTAGAAATGACTTTAGCAATCGGTATTGGCTTATTGATTTCTCAACTAACCGACTCTACAGATTTCACCTGGAAACAACGCCTGCGAAGTATATTCAAATGGTTATTAAGTGGCAAAATGCTATTAAGGTTATATCTAGTGATTATGGTTATCGCATTAGTTTTGACTCATTCTCGTATGGGTAATACTGGTTTTTTTGCAAGTATGATGATAACTGGACTGATTACCTTAATCTTTTTCAGAAAACATGCTACCCGTTCCACAGTCATCTTATTGATTAGTCTACTGATTATTGACATTTTTATTGTTGGTGCATGGTTTGGAATCGAAAAAGTTGCGGAACGAATACAAGGAACAACAATGGATACAATTACACGCGATGAAGTAGATGAATATACTTTACACTATTGGCAAGATTATTTATTGACAGGCTCAGGTTTAGGTACTTATTATCTGACTTTTCCAAAATATCGAGGGCATGATATAGCTGCTTTTTTTGATCATGCCCATAATGATTATTTTGAGTTTGGTGTGGAAACTGGAATTATTGGATTATTCCTAGTTGGAACTTGTTTTTTACTTTCCTTATGGGTTGCGCTATTAGCACAATATAAAAGGCGCAATCCCTTAAATCTCGGTATTGCTTTTAGTGTTGTAATGGCTCTAACAGCTATATTGATTCATAGTACTGTGGATTTTAATTTACAAATTCCAGCAAATGCAGCAACTTTTATGGTTATTATGGCTATGGGCTGGATTGCTTATTATTTGCCCCATCAAGGTAAACGACGGCATCGAAGTTCTTAACTGATGTAACGCTGGCTGGCGCGCACTCTCTTATACACAAGGGCAACCGATTGCCCCTACATCATTGCTTGTAGGGGCAATCCCTTGTGGTTGCCCTTTGGGGCTTTTAAACCTATGTCTAAGGGATTGCGCTCCAGCGTGGGAACGAGAAAAACGATAGAAAAGATTTGTTAGCTAGATTTGGTAAGAAATTCAACTTCATCGGTACAGGTAAAACCGAGCTTACCACCACAAACAAAGTCGATTTCTACAATTTTACCATTAATTGTTGGCTGGTTTTCATTTACAACGAAAGAAACATCTATTTCATTTTCATCTATAATAGACACACCACCTACAACAGAGAAATTATCTAATTTGTATTCAAGTATTTCAAAAATTTTCTTGAATGAAAAGCCAACAATATTTGAAGCCAGATTCTTATTCCATTCTTTATCAATATTAAGGTAAACATCTAGTTTACCAGTATTACTAATTCTAATATCCACAATCTGTGAATCATGAAGTTCAATCGACTCAAATAATTCTGATATGTTCATTTTTCTTTATGTTTGCCCTTATAGACGCACTTATTCTGCTGCACCTTAGTTTTTAAACCTACAGCTTCTAATAATGCTTTTTCTTCTTGCTTATCGAGTTCCATTGAACAACCACGACGCAAATTTTGGGGCAACCAAATTGGTCCAAACCGCACTCTTATTAATCTACTAACCGTTACTCCTTGCGATTCCCAAAGTCGGCGGACTTCATGTTTGCGTCCTTCACTTAGGGTAACATGATACCAATGATTTGCTCCCTTTCCACCAGCTTCATAAATTTGCGTAAAACGCGCCATTCCATCTTCCAATTGTACACCCTCGCGTAAATTTTGTAGCATCTCATTGCTAACTTCTCCGAGAATCCTTACTGCATATTCGCGTTCTATCGTGTAAGATGGATGCATCAAGCGGTGAGCTAATTCGCCATCAGTGGTTAATAATAGTAATCCACTGGTGTTAAAATCTAAACGTCCGATACTTATCCAGCGTCCTTGTTTGGGACGAGGTAGTTGTTTAAATATGGTTTTGCGTCCTTCGGGATCGGAACGAGTACAGACTACTCCTGTAGGTTTGTGATAACACAAAATTTGTCGGCTTGGCTCTTTTAAAGCCGACAAGCCTATTCTTCGTCCATCCACTTGAATATCATCATTGCTATTGACACGAACTCCAATTGTGGCAATTTTCCGATTAACTTGCACACGCCCCTTTTTTATCCAAGTTTCAATTTCTCGTCGAGAGCCTAAACCTGCACGAGCTAAGACTTTTTGTAATTTTTCTGTAGTCTCCAGCGATTTTTGACTATTTCTATTTTTATTAAACATTGCTAAGTTTTCTGATTTTATATAGTATTTCAGATAAATATTTTGGCCAAAAACCTCCGAGGTTTTGAAAACCTCGGAGGTTTAGCTAAAAAAAGCGATAGGTACTTTTAATGCACTTATTAATAG
>JALWSU010000449.1 GCA_026993485.1 Thiotrichaceae bacterium
GATTAACATCTGTCTCACCTCGCTCGATTTTGGCATAAGCATGAGTGGTGATTCCTAATTTACTTGCTACTATCTCTTGTGTCCAACCTCTAAATGTCCGAATAAATTTAATTTTATCATATACTTCCATAATAGGTACTCTGAGTTATAGAATTAACAACTCTCAGTTGGTTGAATTGTATGGGCGTGTATTTTACTCTTGGAGTCCAAAGCTTTAGCTTTGGAGTCCAAGAAAAAATATATTTATTATCTTATGTTACGCACTCTCGTTTCCACGCTGGAGCGTGGGAACGATAAAAACGAAAAAACCAGATAGAGAGCCAAATTCAGTTCATTCTGAAAGGTGTAACAATCACATTCACTCATACAGAAAAAAGCAGAGCTACGAATGAGCGGCGCTTTTTTTACCAACAGTACAGTTATTTGCGGCGTTATGCCGAAACAAGGGAACAATGAAAAGTAGTCAAGTAATCGTAGTTGGTGCGGGTATTGCTGGATTAGTTGCCGCATACCAACTCAAAAAGAACGGAATCACTCCAATTGTGTTAGAAGCTTATGACAGGGTTGGAGGTCGAATGATTTCTGATCGTTATGATCAATATATCTTAGATGCAGGCGCACAGTTTCTTTCAAGCGAATACCCTATATTATCTGAATTAATCAAAGAGTTTGGTATTGAAGACGAATTCGTAGAAATAAGCCGAACAGTTGGGATTGTGCGACAAGGAAAAATTAGAAAATTCAGATATGACCAACCTCTTTCACTTCTATTTGGTGGGTTACTGAATGTTAAGGAATGGTTGGTATTTGGTTTTGCTAGTTTCAAATTATTGAATAAAACAAAACGATTGCCACTAAATAACTATTCTAAATGGAA
The DNA here is from genome assembly GCA_026993485.1 of Thiotrichaceae bacterium. GTDB lineage: Bacteria > Pseudomonadota > Gammaproteobacteria > Beggiatoales > Beggiatoaceae > JAUXCJ01. The sequence continues at coordinate 878 of JALWSU010000449.1, forward strand.
AGATTTTGATCATGAAGATTGTGAGACTTGGAGTAATGGTTATTACGGAAAAACCATTACAGAGTATTTTGTGGAACCGATGCTTGAGGCATTTTATTTTCAGAATCCAAAAGAAACCTCGAAAGCATTGCCAATTGCAATTAATGCCTTTTCTGCTCACAAGGCTAAGGCAATGACATTGGTCAATGGTATTGGGACATTACCAGAACTGATAGCCAGTAAATTAGATATAAGGTTGAATACTTCTGTGCTTGATATTTATGTAAAAGGTGACGAAATCTTTGTCAACACGGCTAATCAAAAATATAAAACTGATAGAGTTATCCTCGCTACTCCTGCCCCTGTGTCCAGACAGATATACCAACCCTCAAATGCATTGGAGAATCAATTGTTAAGAACAAGTTACAGCAGCACGGTTAATGTTGCCATTGCATTAAAAGCCAAGTTAGCGCATAAGAAAGATTTTGAGGGTGTTTACGGCGTGTGGATTCCGCGAAAAGAACGTCAGGTTATTGCCGCCTTTACGATAGAAACTGCGAAAGATTCTGGTAGAGCAATCACTGGGGAACTAGTTCATGTTATGTTATCAGGTGGGGCAGGAAGAATCATGGTAGAACAAGATGATGAAAAAATTATTGCAACTATATTGCAAGAGCTTGAGTTATACCTGCCTCGTATCTCCAAAAAGGTTGCGTTTACTAAAGTTTACCGGTGGTTAAATGCTGAGCCAAGTTCTCCTATTGGACGAAGCAAGAATATACATGATTATCGAACCGCAATCAACAAACACAATAAGGTGATTTTGGCAGGAGATTATTTGGGTATGCCTTTTACAGAAGGTGCGGCGGAAACAGGGCTTTGGGCTGCCTCGACTACACTGACAAACATGGCATAATAATCACATGCACTCGGAGAGTAAAAAGCGCCGCTCGTTCCTCGCGTTCCTCGCGGTGATGGATGTGAGGCGTTATAGTGTTTTCGCAAAAATGTAAATGCTTAAGGTAATTGCCCGCATTAACAACCAAAAAAACAGCCTCCAGCCGTTCGGAGTAAGTACATGGCTTGAAGTTCAAGCTTACCTTGAACGAGTCGTGCAAGGTAAGCTTGCACTCCAAAATCTTACTCTCGTTCCCACGCTAGATCGCAATTTCTTATTAAATAACTGATGTTACGCACCTAGCTTCAATTCGCCTCGCGGCTCAAGCCCTAGGCGGAGCTGGGTGCGTAACATCAGTTAAATAAATATCTTTAGTGTATAAAACATTCCAATATTCCAGCTCAATAATAGCCATAATCGTCTATGAGTAATTCTATAAAAATGACCAACTAAATATCTCCTAAATTTTTTCAGTGCTTGTGTGGCGATTTTGTCCCGATTAAAGCTGTCAAAACTTTGTTTTTCAATTAGTTCGGTTATGACATCTTGAAAATCTACTTTTTTTATAAAATAATTGCAAACCCATCTGATGGCTAATGGTTGAGTTTTTAAAAATTTCATATATTCTATAAACAGTTTATCTAATTTGGCTTTTGTATTTCCCACAAATAGTGATTGCCAATCCATTTTAGTTGTTACAAAGTCGAAAAACAGGTTGGTTAAATATAAGCCAATAAAGTTTTCACTTTGACGGGCGATATGAACTAGGGCGCGTTTAATGCCCTGCTTTTTTCCTAGCATAAAATAAGTCCAAGGCATAACTACAGCAAATAGCAGTAAAACTGTAATCACTTGAAGATTTTGCCAAAGTAGTTGCCATAAAACTGTCATAGTAGAACTGAAATTTTGTGCAGCAATTAAATCTGCAAAACCAACGCCGCTCCATAAGATAGTTAGTTCAGGGATTAAAAAAAATAAAAACATTAGATTAATACCTAAACCTAAAACGCTATAAAAAATAGTTCGGGTTAAAATGTAATAAACCGAAAAGCCGCCAATATTTAAAACTTTTTCC
>JALWSU010000450.1 GCA_026993485.1 Thiotrichaceae bacterium
TTTTGCTTAACTTGTGTACCTACATATAAAAATTTTTTCTTCAGTATTAATACTATAACTATGTTTAAAACCACTGATTTAACTGACCATTTTCTCATTGCTATGCCGAGTTTAGGCGATCCGAATTTTTCTAAAACTGTGACTTATATTTGTATGCACGATGAAAATGGGGCAATGGGCATTGTTATTAATCGTCCAATGGATATTGATCTTGGCGATGTTTTGGAAAATATGGAAATTGAAGTTGAAGATCCGCAATCTCAACAATTACCAATTTTTGAAGGGGGGCCAGTTCAAACGGAGCGTGGCTTTGTGATTCATCAACCTATTCGACAATGGGATGCTATGTTGACTGTTGGAGATTTAGGTATTGCTACCTCGCGTGACATTATTAGTGCTATTGCTAAAGGCAAAGGGCCAGATAAATTATTAATTGCTTTGGGTTATGCTGGTTGGGATGCTGGGCAATTGGAGCGAGAGATGGCTAATAATGCTTGGATAAGTACTCCAGCTGATTATGATATCATATTTAACACGCCAACAGAACAGCGTTGGCAAGCTGCCGCAGCTACTATGGGGATTGATATTACATTGATGTCGCCGATTGCTGGGCATGGATAATAAGAAACCAAATGCAATTTTTTGTTATTCAACGTATTTTAGGACAGCTTCTCATTGCGTTTAGCTTAACTTTATTAGTGCCTATATGGGTAGCATTTTATTATCATGATGATGACTTAATTGTTTTTGCGAGTGTTTTTGCTATCATGCTATTTCTTGGTTTGCTCTGCTGGTATCCAGCAAAAGATGCAAAACAAGAACTGAGATTAAATGATGGATTTATTATCACCGCAGGATTTTGGATTATTCTGAGTTTTCTTAGTGCCTTACCATTTCTATTTAGCCCTCATTTAGATTTAGCGCAATCAGTATTTGAAGCTGTATCAGCATTTACAACAACTGGTGCAACAGTCATTACTGGTTTAGATGCTTTACCCAAATCAGTTTTATATTATCGTCAACAATTGCAATGGTTTGGAGGTTTAGGGGTAATTGTTTTTGCGATAGCGGTTTTACCAATGTTAGGAGTTGGTGGGATGCAGCTATATCGTGCCGAGACGCCAGGGCCTATGCACGATGATAAATTAACACCTCGTCTTCGATATACTGCTGAATATTTATTATATGTTTATGTTGGTTTGACACTAGTTTGTGCTTTAGCTTATTGGTGGGCGGGTATGAGTTGGTTTGATGCTATTGGACATAGTTTTTCCACTCTTTCAACTGGTGGTTTTTCTACGCATGATGCTAGTTTGGCTTATTTTAATAGTCCGACAATAGAAGTTATTGCGATGATTTTTATGGTACTAGGTAGCCTTAATTTTGCTGTGCATTTTATCGCTTGGCGGAAATTAGAGATGCGCCGTTATTGGGATGATATTCAAGCTCGCGTTTTTGTTTGGATTATTTTGTTTATAACCGCAATTTCTGTTATTGTTTTAATGTCAACGGGTATTTATAAGGATTTTTGGACTGCATTACGCTATAGCTGTTTTCAACTGATTTCTATAATCAGTACAACGGGATTTTTGACGGCTGATTTTAGCCATTGGCCATCAATTTTACCGATTTTGATTTTGGGTAGTGGCTTTATTGGCGGCTGTGTGGGATCAACTGCTGGGGGATTTCGAGTTATCCGAATTATTTTACTCTACAAGCAAGCGATACGAGGCATTATGCGTTTAATTCACCCTCATGCGCTGCTGGTAATCAAGATTGGTCAAAGGCGTGTATCCAATGACATTGTTCAAAGAGTAGGAGAATTTGGTATCTTATATATGGCTTCTTATCTGTTCCTATCCATAATATTTATGGCAAGCGGTGTTGATGTGATTACTGCATTTTCAGGGGTTGCCGCTTGTTTTAATATGGTTGGACCAGGTTTAGGAGAAGTAGCTGTAACTTATGGGGGCATTAATGATATGGGTTTATGGATTTTAAGCTTTGCGATGTTACTCGGACGCTTGGAAGTCTTTACCTTGCTTGTGTTATTAATGCCAGCTTTTTGGCATAAATAACTGATGTTACGCTCTCTCGTTCCTACGCTCTAGCGCACTCTCTGATACATAAGTTTTTAACTAATTGATTTAGTTACGTTTAATCCTGAAATGCCTCTCTGGGTAACCACAAGGGATTGCCCCTACACACCTGCGCTGGATCGTGGGAACGAGAGTGCGTAACATTAGATAAATAAAATGGAGATAGAAATCTAAAAATGTTAACTCGTTTTTTACCTTTTTTAGTTTGGTGGCCTAAAGTTGGGCGTGAAAGTGTACGCGCAGATATAATGGCTGGCCTGACTGGTGCAGTGATTGTGCTACCTCAAGGGGTAGCTTTTGCTATGATTGCTGGTTTACCACCAGAGTATGGTTTATATACGGCAATGGTGACACCAATTGTCGCTGCCTTATTTGGTTCCTCATGGCATTTAGTTTCAGGTCCAACTACGGCGATTTCTATTGTTGTATTTTCAGTAATGAGTCACCATGCCGAACCCGGATCAGCGGAATTTATCCGTCTCACCTTAACTTTAACCTTTTTAGCTGGTCTTTATCAATTGGCTTTTGGTTTGGCACGTTTAGGAACTTTAGTGAATTTTGTGTCGCATACCGTCGTTGTGGCTTTTACTGCTGGTGCTGCAATTTTGATTATGACTAGTCAATTAAAGCATGTGTTTGGTATAGCGATGCCGAAAGGTGAATCGTTTTTGGGTGTTTGGATAGGTTTATTTAATCATCTTGGCGATAT
>JALWSU010000451.1 GCA_026993485.1 Thiotrichaceae bacterium
TTAAAAGATTTGGGCCAAAAACATCCGAGGTTTTCAAAACCTCGGAGGTTTAGTTGGCCGAGGTTTAGTTTGCCAAAAACCTCCGAGGTTTTCAAAACCTCGGAGGTTTAGACTGAAATTATTTTTCTGAAAATACTATAGCTAGTTTTAGCTAGCCGACATGATGATAGTTAAATTACAGTGTAAGTAATTAAAGATACGCTATCTTGAAGAGAAGTCAACTATTTTGAGTGAGTTCAAAACTCTTTACCAAGGCATAAATTGATTAACAAACGATGCTGGGCGTGTAATATTTGACATACCATGATTCATCATGGTTAAATCCCTACGCATTTGCTCAGTTATGCCTGTCATCACATGTATCGACTGATTCATATTCCCCATAGATTCATCCATTCTTGATATAGATATATCCATACTCCCAATTGACTGATCCATTTTGCTAATGGATGTTTTCATACTAGTCATCGACATATCCATTCGCAGCATCATTTCATCTATGTGCGATAATGAATGCTTCATATTTGTTATTGAATTAGCCATAGTATTTACATGCTGTAACATTGGGGGCAAAGTATCCAGTTTGCCTGATATATCATTCATAGTACGTGCCATAATGACAATTTGTCCAGACATAATTTGAACTTGTTCTGATAAAGTCACGATACTTTTAGTCATGGATTCCATGTGTTCCCCCATTTCACTGTCCATACTGCGTGCCATAGCAGACATATCACTAGTTAAACTATAAATGAGAAAAAATCCATAGCCTGCTAGTATTACAAAAGCAAACATGGCAGGGTAAACAATAATTTCCCAACGTCGGGTACTTTGTTGGAAACTGCTAACAAATTGTTCCATTTTTCCCGGAGTGATTGCTGCTCCGCACTCCATCATATGAGGCATTTCAGGAACAGTGGACTCTGGTTGCTTTTCAGTGTCTGATGGAGCTGATGAAGTATTTGTCATAATTGTTGCTCCTTAATAGAGAGTTCATAAGCCAGTGTTTAAATTTTTTATGATTATAACTCGAAAAATTTTTTGTGATAGTTGCTGGATATTGTAGAATTAAGAAAATTAATTGTCTTAAATTTTTTTTCTCAATCAATAAATTTGAAATTCTAGCATATTAGCATATGCTTATATAGCATTTACAATAAATATTATTTATCATTAATTGCTATATGATATAAATTATTATATATTAAAATTATAATTTTTAACAATTTGGTGAAAATCAATGACAGTAGTCTTTAGTAAAACTAGGTATTTTTTAGCACTATTTATTGGTATTTCTATTCCAATTTCCACAGCATTGACTAATATTTTATGCCCCCTTGCGTTGCTGTTTATATTAGTAGAGGGAAATTATAAACAAAAGTTTAATGATTTGCGTACACATCCTATTGCCTTGTCAGCACTATTACTTTTTGCTGTGATGCTGTTAGGGCTTTTTTATACTCCAGTCTCTTTATCTGAAGCGGGGCATATGTTGAGTAAATATAGAGAATTTTTTTATATTGCGCTATTTATTCTGATTTTTCGTGATAGCACTAGCCGCTTATGGGGGCTGTATGGTTTTTTGGGGGCTATGGGCTTAACTTTATTTATTTCTTATTTTACCGAAATCACAGGCTGGGAGATTATTAAAGGTACACTAGAAAATAGTTCAGTGTTTAAAGATTACATTACACAAAATGTCTTTATGGCATTAGCCGCTTATTTTGTAGCTGTGCAATATTGGACTGAGTCAAAATGGAAATGGTTGCGTGGCTTAATTATATTATTAGCTATTTATAATATACTATTTATGAGTATGGGGCGTACAGGTTATCTGGTTTTATTTTGTTTAATTTTGTTATTATTTTTTCAAAGTTATCGCCTACGTGGTGTTTTAATTGCAGGTTTGCTATTAACCCTTATGAGTGGCTTTCTTTATAGCAATTCTAAGGTTTTACAGGGAAGGATTGATAAAATATCAGATGATTTGCTGCATTATGAAGAGGGTAACACTGGTACTTCTGTAGGACTCCGCTTGGAATTTTATGAAAATAGTTTAATATTATTTGCCAAACATCCTATTTTTGGTGGTGGAACAGGAAGTTTTCTATATGAATACAAACAGTTAGTAAAAGAAAAGGGCATTCATGCCACTCGCAATCCACATAATGAATATTTGATGATTGCAGTGCAATGGGGATTGATTGGGCTGGGTTTATTTCTGTATTTGCTTTATTTATTGTGGATAACAGCCAATCGTTTAGAAAGACCTCAAAAATTGATGGCACAAGGATTAGTCATTACAATTGTTGTGGGTTGTTTGGTTAATTCTTTTTGGTTAGATCACGCAGAAGGGCATCTGTTTGCTTATTTAATTGGGGTATTTTATGGTGGATTAGCAGCCAGTTCTGTTGCATAATCAACCGAAACTAAATAATCAAGAGAGTTGTCCGGAAATAAAAAATAGTTGGAGTCCAAAGCTTTAGCTTTGGCTACGCTTACTTCGTTTGGCAGGTCGCCCAAAGCTAAAGCTTCTTCGCTTCGCTTCGCTTCGCTCCAAGTATAATAGAAAATCCTTATTTCCGGACAAGTCTAAGGTTGATTTTATTTGTCATGATCTTGAAATTCTTTATAATATGAATATCTTACATACTGAATGTAGTATGAACTGGGGTGGACAAGAATACCGAACCCTACTAGAAACGCTTTGGTTAAACGCGAATCATCATCAAGCATGGATTGCATGTCATCCTGATAGTCAGTTGTTTATTAAGGGAAAAGAATTTCATGCACCAATGATCCCAATGG
>JALWSU010000452.1 GCA_026993485.1 Thiotrichaceae bacterium
GGTAGGGGCAATCCTTTATGGTTGCCCCTTTTAAACTCCCACTCAACCAAATTAAACTCGCCATTCTCCCAGTTATTTTATCACGTCGATAAGAATAAAAACGCTGGGCATCGCTATAAGTACAAAATTCGCCACCAAAAACTTGGGTTACACCATGATGAGCTAAGCGTTGGCGGGCTAATAAGTATAAGTCTGCTAACCAATGTCCAGTACGGCTTGGTTTAAAGGCTTCTATCGCTTGAGGTAAGTAATCAGTAAAAGCTTGGCGTACTTCTGCACCAACTTCAAAGGCTTGGGGTCCAATCGCTGGTCCTAACCATACTAATAGGTTTTCTGGTTTTTGATTCAAACGCTGCAAAGTAGCTTCCAAAATTCCGCCAGCCAGTCCACGCCAACCAGCATGAACTGCTGCAACACTAGTTCCAGCACGATCACAAAATAAAACTGGTAAACAGTCTGCGGTAAGGATAACGCAAACTTTGTTTAGTTCAGTTGTCATAGCAGCATCTGCGGTGCAACTTGTATTAGCAGTTACAATTTTAGTGCTATGCACTTGTTTTAGCCAAACTGGTTCAGTAGGTAATAATTTTCTAAGTTTAGCACGGTTAGCGGCAACGGCTTTGGGATCATCATCTACATGATCACCTAAATTTAAGCTATCATAGGGAGCTTGACTGTAGCCACCTTGACGAGTAGTTGTAAAAGCTTTAACTTTTGAAGGTGCTGGCCAATTAGGAGTAATTAAGTTAAGCATTAGCTTGTTTATCCTCTTCAAGTGCTGCTAGTAATTCCTGCATATCATTAGGTAAAGCGGCTGTCCATTCCATCCACTCCTCAGTTTTCGGGTGCTGTAATCCTAAACGGTTCGCATGTAAAGCTTGACGGGGAAATTTTCGTAAGCAGTTTTTAAAACTTTCGCTACTATTCGGCGGGATTTTTAAACGTCCACCATAAACAGGATCACCCACAAGAGGATAACGTTTATACGCCATGTGAACACGAATTTGATGAGTGCGTCCAGTTTCTAACTGAACTCGAATATGCGTATGAGCGCGATAGCGTTGAATAATGCGATAATGTGTAATCGCTGACTTTCCATTTTCTACAACTGCCATACGAGTACGATGTTTTGGATGCCGTCCAATCGGCGCATCTATTGTACTACCGGCAATTAGTGTTCCCGTAGTAATAGCCTGATATTCTCTAGCAAATTCATGCTGTTGCAATTGTTTAACTAAAGCACTATGAGCGGTTAGACTACGAGCAATGACTAATACCCCACTAGTTTCTTTATCAATTCGATGAATAATACCAGCACGGGGTAATTGCGCCAACTCAGGCGCATGATGTAATAGGGCATTAACTAAAGTATTATCCTGATTACCAGTTCCCGGATGTACAACCAAACCAGCGGGCTTGTTTACAACGATTAAATCTTCATCTTCATAAAGTATAACGAGAGGTAAAAATTGCGGTTGCCAAGTAACAGCATCATCTAGTTCTACACTTATTGCTATAGTTTCCCCACCTTTGACTTTATCTTTAGGTTTACCAGATAAGCCATTGATTAATATAGAACCATTACGCAGCCATTGTTGTAAACGCGCTCGTGAATAATCGGGAAAAAGCGTAGTCAAGGCTTTATCAAGGCGATTCCCAGCTTCAGAATCGGGTATTGTTGTAATATTTTCCATAAAATCTACTTTTGTAGGTTTAACAGACTGGTGGTCTGAGACCTGACAGGTTTCTAAAACCTGTCAGGTCTTTATTTGGCAATAAATTGCTTTTGAAGATAATCCATAAATATTTCAATTGTCATTTCTTCAGTTAATTGCAGTGTTTCTTTGCGTTCTCCATGTTGGTGTGGGACTAATTTTCCAAGGTGTCTTTTATAGTTTTGTCCATATTTATATTGTAATGCCCGACGATCAGGATAGTTATCAAAACCAACTAAAACTTCGTTATCCCTAATGACATAATATGAATACAATCGGCCAGATTTGCTGAATATTTCTTTCAGTCGAATACTATATTGTTTAAATAAGCCCTGTACTTCCCATAAGGCACGTTCAGAATTTAAATCAAGCTGATGCGAAATAACTTCATCTAAATTTTGCTGAGTTAGTTTAATTAATTTTGCAAAATAACTTTTAGTTGGTTCTGCCATTTATTTTGTTCCTCAAGCCAATATTCCCACTCCATAGCATCTTCTTCCCATAAGGCATTTTTAGTTTCAACGCTTTTTAGAAAATCGTCATCCGTTTGCACGCCTTGTTTAAATGTCTCATAATCACATTGATATTTTTGACTAAAATAGTTAATTTTAGCATTGGCTTGATTAAGACGTTGCTGACATTGTTCATTGAAATAGCTTTGTAAGGCTTGATGCACAACTTGTTCGGTTTTCCCAAATAGTTGAGCTATTTTTAGCCATTTGTTTTCTATAATAATTGTTGACATTTGAATCTCCTCCAATACACAATTAAATTATCCCTATCTTCATAAAGTATAACAAGAAAATTATCTCGTTCCGAACCGTTGGTATTTGTGGTTGAGTAAGTGAGCTAGTTAAACCTGTCAGGTTTTTTTACTGGGCTAATTCAAACTATTTCATATAGTATTTCAGATAAAGATTTTGCCCAAAAACCTCCGAGGTTTTCAAAACCTCGGAGGTTTAGACTTAAATGATTTTTCTGAAATACTATAGCCAATTTCCTTACCAGCAAAACCCACCCCAAGATAAATTATCTTACGAGATTCATTTAAAAACCTATAATTTTTGGTTTGAATTTGCTCAATGGCTTTGTT
>JALWSU010000453.1 GCA_026993485.1 Thiotrichaceae bacterium
TGATCTAAAAAGCCTAAACCTCCGAGGTTTTGAAAACCTCGGAGGTTTTTTTTTCTATAAGCTAAAGCAATCCCCTTTCTGCCATAGAAACACAATAACCATCACCAATTACAAAATGATCTAATATCCGCATATCAATTAAATTCAAAGCATCTTTCAAACGTTCGGTGATAGAAATATCTGCTTGACTCGGTTCAGCAACACCAGAAGGGTGATTATGTGCCAAAATTAATGCTGCGGCATTATGTGCTAATGCTCGTTTAATTACTTCACGCGGATAAACATTAGCACTGTCTATTGTGCCAAAAAATATTTCTTCAAATTTTATAACTCTATGTTTATTATCCAAAAATAAACATGCAAATACCTCATAATCTCGGCCACTGAGTTCAGACATTAAATAATTGCGTGTATCATCAGGGCTAGTTAAAGCATTGCCACGTTCTAAACATTCGCTTAAATAGCGTCTACTCATTTCAACACAGGCTTTTAATTGAACATATTTGGCATTACCTAATCCTTTTCCTTGACAAAATTGTTTAATATCAGCCCCTAATAAGCTGCGTAAATTACCAAATTGATCTAATAAATCTCTGGCTAAATCTAAGGCACTTTTACCTTGAATCCCAGTTCGTAAAAAAATGGCTAACAGTTCAGCATTTGTTAATGCCTTAGCACCACGTTGTAATAATTTTTCACGCGGGCGTTCGTCTAATGGCATATCAGTAATTCTAACTGTCGAAGCTGTCACTGCAAGCTTATCGTTTTCTGGCACATTATTTAAGTCAGTCACAGTTAATTTACTCTCCTTTTAGATTGGTTAGGACTTACGCATTTATAAACTAATTTTTTTATTGAATCCAATAGATATTGGAGTCCAAAGCTTTAGCTTTAGCTACGCTTACTTCGTTTGGGTGACCAGCCAAAGCTAAAGCTTTGGACTCCAACTAGTTCCAAATTTTTAATAGTTTGTATTTTCAAAAAAAACATATAACTTTGTTTCTGTCAATGCGTAAGTCTTATAACCGTATGATATAAATACTGTTCTATCTTTATTCTCGTTCCCACGCTGGAGCGCACTCTCTGTTTGTAAATGCCAAAAGGGGACTTGAGTTAGAAATCACAATCATTGTCTGGCTTGTTCCATGATTTTTTCAAAATGTTGAGAACTTTCTTCAAGTTCCTTTGGATTAGCATTGATAAACGACAATCCTTGTTCACCTAATCGGTTAAAAATTTCGCTGTATGTGACTCCAAGCAGTTCTGCCGCTCTACCAAGACTTATATTTCCTCGCTGACGTTGGGCGATGATAAAATCTTCATATAGGGTTCGACGAATTTCATTTATTCCATTGAAATTATTTAATATTTCTTCGGGAATTTCTAGAGTAATTGTTGTCATTGTGATACCTACTGGTGAGATTTATTATGTTTCAAAAGAGTGTCAACTCATCTGACACAGGCTATAATATTTATTCGCAATTTTGGCATAAAATGCCCCCCGTATCCTATGAGCTTCAGACATTCATCCATTGGTAAATCGGTATCAATTTCCCACCACTGTTTAGTATGTCTCATGTATGAAAGATTAAACTTACCATTTTCAAGGTATTCCATTCTCGCAAACTTGATTTCAAATGAGGGAGCAAAAAAACGTAACCCAACAAAGCCGTTATATCTAATTATATGTTGTTGGGTTACTCCAAACCTGCCAGGTTTTTAAAACCTGGCAGGTTTTCTAGGTGTATTTTATGCAATCGGTTAACGCTATATCAAACAAAACCCCATCTAAATGAATCTGCTTATTTTTCTGAGTATCCTCTTGAACTAATACCCATTGAGCTTGTTTAGCAGTTGATTGTGTTCATGTGGTTCAAACCAATTTTCAATAACAATATCTGAAAAATTTTCATAATCAGAGACGTTAGCCGTGACAATAATTAAGTCATTCACTTTGGCAATAGCGGCAATTTGTCCATCTGCAAATGAGGGTGTTTTTCCCAACAAACGGGCGCGTTCCGTTGCGTGCCATTCTGCCGCTTCTTGGGTGTAGGACAAAATAGGCAATTTAGTAACCGTATGATATAAAAACTGTTCTATCTTTTCACGTTTACGCGAAATAGGTAGTCGTTGGCAACCAAATAGTAATTCATGCCACACGATTGTAGCGGTTGCAATTTTATTTTGATATTGTTCAAGTTTGTCTAATACATTCTGATTAGGTTTGGGGCGGATGGCTTCTGAAAGAATATTAGTATCAAGTAAGAACTTGAGTAAAATCATAACAACACCTCCCGCCCCGGGCCGCGATCACGCACATCACTAAAAATCTTTTCGTCATAAAGGTCAGCAATATTAACTTGTTGGCGGAATATTTGTAGGGCTTGCCAAAAGTTCTGTTTTGGTGGTTGCTCATATTGAGCAGGAACTAACATGGCAACCACTTCACTATTGCGAGTCAATTTAATCGAATAACCTTGTTCAACCCGTATCATAATATCAGACCAATAATTGGGGGCTTGGGTGATTGAATATTGTTTGTTTATCATGTTGATATGTATCCTTAAAAAAATTAAAACTGTTGCCACCTTTAGCAAATTGCCCTAAACGTTTCTTCACAATAATATAGGTAACTTCTCAATAACTTTAGGTAAAAATTTTATACTTAAGTGATATTTTGGAGTTCATGCTTACCTTGAACGACTTTAACCAACGGTATTTACAATAGTTTTGTTCAAGGTAACCTTGAACTCCAAACGAAACGAATTAAGCGTAGCTAAGTAAGCGTAGCTAAATCTAAATCAACTGATATAGCACTACCCGTTTGTATAAAATACAGCGATTAAACCTGCCAGGTTTTAAAAACCTGGCAGGTTTGTACTTAACTAAATCGGGTAACGCTATATTACCTACAGTTATTGAGAACGTTCCCACGCTCCAGCGCGGGGCAACCACAAGGGATTGCCCCCATTGTTTGTAGGGGCAATCCCTTGTGGTTGCCCATAGAGACGTTTCAGGATTAAACGCAATTAAATCAATTATTTAAAAACTTATGTCTAAAGGAGTGCGCTGGAGCGTGGGAACGAGAGTGAAACGAGAGAGCGTAACATAAGTTTGTAATTTCAACTACCCAAATTCACTAGGCAAAGCTTCAATAACTTTCAAAGTTTCCAAACTAACCGTAATTACTTTTTTAACCAATTCAATAATATATTCTTCGTCATCTTCACGATTAGGATCATTTACAATCCCACTGCGTTTATCCGTTTTGATACGATATTGATCAATCACCCAATTTAAGGCAGAACGATTGCCAAGCTTATAATTGAATACTGCTTCAGGAATACCCTCCAAAGTGATAAAGTCATTATAAATCAGTTTAGTTTTATCTTTGGAGAGTCGCATTTTTTCTACTTTCAATGAAAAAGCGGCTTTAGGATTTTCAATTGTTTTAAGTGGATATGGGGTTTGTTGTTCATAGTTGAGGTGCAAGTCAGCTAATTTTTCACCTGCTTTTGAAAATGCCCAAAAGTCTGATGCCATTGGTAATCTTGGTAGTTCACGTTTTAGGTTGGCTGCGTATTTTTCACGATAAGCTGGATGGTGAAGTAATCCATAGATATAGTAAAAAATAGCCCATTTGGTGATTTTGTTATCTTGGTAGTGGTGGCGATATTTGTTTAGAATCCAGTCGGTTAGATTTTCAGTGCGGTTTGTGCCGTCTTCGTTGTAGGTGTAGAAGGGGAAGCATTGAGAATCGCCAGTTAAATGCAAATCAGGAATAACATTAACAATTAAACAATGAAATGGTTTATTAACACCCACTGAACTAACACAAATCACCATATTTTCATTTTCAGTGGTTGGTGTGGGAAATATTTTTGGGAATTGTCCTTGACGATGCGTTAATATCTCATCAAAAAATAAATATTGAAATGCAAAAGGGCGATAAAGAGAGTTACGAATTTTTGCTTTTGCAAATTTTGCTTTTTGCCCTCTAATTAAGCATTCTTTCAGGCGGCTACTCCATTTTATTTTCGTATCATCACTTGATAGAAAGTTATCTAAATCCTCATTTGTATTAGTTTGATGCCAACGTTCAAGCTCAGCATTGTAAGTTTCAATCAACTGACTCATATTTTTTCCAAGAGAATTTTGATTAAAATTATAAGCCCAAGCATCGCGGCTTGTACCAACACCATTGCTATAATTCTTAAACACAACCCCTTCAACTTCAGTTTTAGCCGCCTTAGTTTCTTTTGTACCGAAAGGAATAAACTCATCAAATTCAGAATGTAAGCCATCAATTAGCCAAGCATGTTTATTATCAGGTTCAATTTTTTGCCATTCAATTTGAGCTATATTTTGCTTTTCATCTAAAAAACTATATTTAAGTTCTTTACGCCAATCGTTACCAACACAAGCATAAAAAATATCACTGTTTTTGGCTGCTTTTTTCTTAACTAACAAATTAATACTCACACCAACTTGAATACCAAAAACATTATGGGTTGTACCAGATAACTTAGGATTTTTCCTGACATTACCGCCTAAATCCAATATATAGAGTTTAGAAAAATCCTGCTCCAAATGCTTTCTCATTCCATCAAACGCAATTCCATCCAAAAAGCCATTATTCGTTACAAAAGCAACAATTCCCTCTTCCCCAATTCTATCAGAAGCCCAGCGAATCGCCTTCACATAAGGATCAGATAAAGCATTCTTATTAGTAGCTTTAGAATCCTTAGCATAAGTTTCCTTGACTCGCCTATCAATCACATCATACTTACGATTCTTATTATTATCATTTTCATTCACCTGCCCAGCATTATAAGGCGGATTACCAATAATCACAAAAAAATCAGTTGCTTGCTGCTTTTTTACCCGTGCCGTATTTTCTGGGGTAAACATATCAGTTTGTATATCTTTAACCAATTCAAAAGTATCGGCTAAACAAATCCCCTCAAACGGTTCATATTTACCCTTCATTAATTCCGTATATTCATGTTCAATATTCATTGATGCAATATAATAAGGTAACAACATCACCTCATTACAATGCAACTCATTTTGATACTTTTTCTTTAAAGACATGCGACTTTTTGCCGCGATTTCGTGCATAATTCGCACAATAAAATTACCAGTTCCGACAAAAGGATCGAGAAAATGCACATTTTCACTACTCAAAGATTTGCCAAACTCTTCTTGTAAAATCTCATCAACCGACTTTACCATAAAATTCACAATCGCTTGAGGCGTATAAACAATCCCATGAGTATCAGCCACTTTAACCGAAAAACCCTGAAAAAACCGCTCATAAACTGTATTTAAAAAATGTTGTTTATAACTATATTCATAAATCGTATTAGCGACATTTTCCAAAGCTTGATAAAAATAGCGTATTTCCTCAAAAAAAGCATCACGATTAAAGGCTTGTGCAGTAAGCTTATCAATTACATTCTCAATTTCCCTAGCAATAATATTACGCTGAGCAAAATCAGGATGATTAAAAAGTCGGCGAAAAATGCGCTCCGTCAAAAGATGTTGAATCAACATTTCCTCAATAGCAGAATCAGCAATATTAGGATTAATAGCTTGACGACATTCATCAGCAAATTTTTTAAAAGCGGTTTTAAAAGGTTTATTTTTTAGCCTAGCCTGTTGAATTAAATCTAAAACTTTTTCAGCTAATTCAGGAACTCGGTTTTTAAATTCATCCGCAGCAGAATCCCAATTATCATATTCTGGGCGTTTAAAATTAAAAAACTTATCTAACACTTTAACTAAATTATCAGCATCATTAAGCGACAAATCTAAAATTTCGCGCCCATTTTGATATAAAATCGCCTGCTCAGGTTTTTGAATTAGAAAATTATCATTAGGATAACCAGCTTGAAACTTCTTTTGAATTTCCCTAACTAAATTATCATCAACATCTTTCGCCTCCCAATAACCACGCGGCAAACCATAAGTATCAAACAAAACCCCATCTAAACGAATCCGCTTATTTTTCTGAGTCTCCTCTTGAACTAATACCCATTGAGCTTGTTTAGCAATAGCCTCCAAAAGATGTTGAAAAGCAGCTTTAACAGCTCCCTCATGCTTTTTTCCTAAGCGTTGAAACTCTTTAAGTTCTTTATAATATTCACGAATCGCTTTTTGTTTGGAAGTAATTTTAAACATAATTTCTTATCTATCTATAATATCAATTTACTGTAATAATTATTACTGTAATCTGTGTTACAATATTTACATGAGATTCTATAACCGTGAAACCGAAACCCAACAACTATTAAAATGGTCACAACAAGCTAAGGATGGGCAATCAAGCTTGACCTTATTACTTGGTCGTCGCCGTGTGGGTAAAACTGCATTACTTCAACAAGTATATCAAAACAATAAGGCACTTTACTTGTTTATTTCACGCAAATCTGAACCTTTGCTTTGTGAAGAATTTGCGGATCAGATACGCACACAGTTAAACATCCCCATTTTCGGCAATCCGAAACGATTACGCGACATCCTTTCTATTCTGTTTGAATATACTAAGCAACAGCCTTTAACATTGATATTAGATGAATTTCAGGATATTAGCCGTCTAAATAATGGCTTTTTCTCCGATTTACAAAACCTTTGGGATCAAAATCGTTTGCAAAGTCGCATTCACCTTATATGTTGTGGTTCTTTGTATTCACTCATGACAAAAATATTTCAAGACAGCAAAGAACCTTTGTTCGGACGTGCTGATAATCGTCTCAACTTGCAACCATTGAAGCCGCTTTATATTGCAGAATTGCTAAAAGATCAAAATCGCTTTAGCCCCGAAAACTGGTTGATTTGGTACACTTTAAGTGGTGGCGTACCGAAATATTTAGATTGGCTGAGCAGAACAGATGTTAATTCAGATTTGTGGCAGCAATGGTTAAGTGAACATAGCCTAGTGATTGAAGAAGGAAAGTATCGCCTTGTTGAAGAGTTTGGAAGTGAGCAGAGTACTTATTTCTCTATTCTAGCTTGTATTGCAAATGGAAAGACCAGCCGTAGCCAAATTGAATCGGTTTTAGAAGTATCAGTGGGACCTTATCTACAACGCTTAGAACGGCAATTTGAGATTATTCAGCGAATTGTTCCGATTTTATCAAAACCCAATACTCGCCAAGTAAAATATCGTATTCAGGATGCTTTTTTAAGTTTCTGGTTTCGTTTTGTACATCATTATCGTAGTGCTGTTGAAATCGGTAATTTTAAATTTTTACAGCATAATATTCAGCGGGATTTTGCCACTTACAGTGGTTATTGGCTAGAACGTTTGTTTCAAGAGCAACTAGCGAATAGTGGACGCTACAATATTATCGGCAACTACTGGGAAGCTGGCAACAAAAATGAAATTGATATTGTGGCACTGAATGAACTGGAGAAAATCGCATTGATAGCCGAAGTTAAACGTAATCCAAAAAGTATTCGCCTAAGCCGGTTAAAAGCAAAAGCCAGTAAGCTAGAACAGCAATTAAAAGGCTATACTTTTGAATATGTTGGTTTATCTTTAGATGAATTGGGAAAGTTCAATACGCAATAACAATCCCAAAAAGTCTGAACCTTGATTACAATGGATTTAAAGGATTAAAAGGATTTTTTTAATCTATTTAATCCTTTTAATCCTGAGAATCAAGGTTCAGACAATTGATTTCATGTTTCACTTAAAGCAAATCCTGCGGATCAACATCCAAGCTCCACCGTAATTTCTTCGTCGAAGCAGCAGGTAGCTTAGGCAGCCATTGAAATAAGAAATTATGCAAAGCTTGGCGTTGTGATGAGATTAATAATAATTGTGCGCGATACCATTTAGCACGTTTTTCCATCGGTGCTGGAACTGGTCCCCAGATTTGAATCTCCTCAGCCTCATTTAAAGCTAATGCTTCAGTTTTAGCTTTCTGTAACAATGCAATTGCTGAATCAGTATCAGTAGCTTCGGCACGCAATAAAGCTAAGTAGCTATATGGTGGAAATCCTGCTTGTTCGCGTTCTTTTAAGGCGGCATTTGCAAATGAGGCATAGCCTTTCTTGATTAAACGATTTAATAACGGATGTTCTGGGTGGTAAGTTTGAATCAAAACTTCGCCTTTTTCATCAGCACGTCCAGCACGTCCAGATACTTGCATTAATAATTGTCCCATTCGCTCAGTGGAGCGAAAATCTACACCATATAAACCGCTATCAATATTAATAACTCCAACTAATGTCACTTTAGGAAAATGATGCCCTTTTGCCAACATTTGCGTGCCAACTAAAATATCAACTTCGCCTTTAGAGATGCGCTCTAACATTGTGTGCATGGCGTATTTATTTTTAGTACTATCGCTATCAATGCGTAAAATTCGTGCGCTGGGGAATTCCTTTTGTAAATCTTCTTCAATACGTTCAGTACCTTGTCCTAATAATCCGAGTTTCAAATGTCCACATTCGGGACATTTAGTGATTAATGGACGAATTTCGCCGCAATGATGGCATTGCAAATGATGGCTAGTATCATGAAAAGTCAAACGAGCATCGCAATGTTCACAGCCAGCAATCCAACCACAGTTATAACACATTAAAACGGGAGCATAACCACGACGATTGATAAATAATAAGATTTGTTGCTGCGCTACTAAATGTTTCTCTATCGCCTGTTTTAGCGGCTGCGATAAACCACTTTGGCGAGATTGTTGACGCATATCAATCAGATGAAAACTCGGATGCACTGCACTACCCGCTCGCTCTGGCAAAATTAAATGTTGATAGCGATTAGTTAGGGCATTATGCAAAGTATCCAGCGATGGAGTAGCAGTTCCCAATAAAATTGGAACTTTAGCACGTTTAGCTCGCATAATCGCAATATCACGCGCCGAATAGCGAAAATGATCTTGTTGCTTATAAGATTGATCATGTTCTTCATCAACAATAAAAATTCCTGGACGTGCTAAGGGTATCCATACAGCTGAGCGTGTACCAATAACAATGGCAGCAATGCCATCACGGGCTAATAACCAAGTATGCAATCGCTCAGTATCATTTAATTTAGAATGCCAAATTACAATTGGTACCGCAAAACGCTCTTTAAAACGATTCAAAGTTTGCGGAGTCAAATTAATTTCTGGTATTAAAACCAGGGCTTGCTTGCCTTTATCTAACACTCGTTGAATTAATTGCAAATAAACTTCGGTTTTGCCACTACCAGTAACACCGTCAAGTAAACAAGGGTAAAATTGCTCAAATTTCTTAGCAACTTGGTTGACAACCTCCTCTTGTGCCGCATTAAGCGTCAAAGCTGGCACAACAGAAGCTTGTGGACTAAGTACTTGATGATTAATCCACTCTCTTTTCTTTAAAGCTTGTAAAGTTGGGCGTGGTTTCGGCAATTGCAGCGCAATTTCATTTTCATTCAAACCTAAAGGATTTTGTTGTAATAATGACAATAAAACCGCCAAACGTTGTTGTTGTTTTGGTAAACTCTTAGGATTAATCGCCTTTCCAGCGGCAGTGACAAGCCAATGACTATTAGGCGGAGTTTCAATATAATCAGATTTACCCTGATTTAAAAGAGTTGGTAAAGCAGTTGCAATCACTTCCCCAATGGGATGATGATAATAACCACTAGCCCATTGCAATAAACTCAAAATATCTTTTGGCAAAATCGGTTTTGAGTCAATAACTGCTAATGCAGCTTTAAGTTTATCAGTAGGAACATTGCTAGTATTAGCAACAGCCAGCAATACGCCAATTGTAGTACGACTTCCAAACGGAACTCGCAAACGCATTCCAGGGCGCAATTGTTTAGGTTTGATATTAGGCGGCGGCAGATAGTCAAAATGACTATAAAGAGGTTTAGGAATAGCGATTTGTAAAATTATAGGTTGATTTTTCACAAAAATTATTTGTAGATTGTAAAACAATATTGATTTTTTAGCCAAAAAAAACAGAGAATTTATAATATGATACCACAAAGCGTTGCAAAGCCATTCATAAAATGGGCAGGCGGAAAGTCTCAACTACTGCAAGAAATTGATAAAACAATCCCTGAGAATCTAAAACAATCAGAATTTATATATATCGAACCCTTTGTGGGTGGTGGAGCGGTATTGTTATGGATGCTGCAAAAATATCCAAATATTAAACAGGCTGTAATTAATGATATAAACTTAGAACTAATAAATGCTTATAAAATTATAAAGGCAAATGTTGAACAACTAATCTTAATTCTGAAAAAATTAGAAACAGAATATCATTTGTTGACAGATAAATTGGAAAGCCAAAAAGAATATTACTATGATAAAAGAGCATTATTCAACATGCGTAAATCTGACGCAATAACACAAACCGCTCTGTTTATTTTTCTTAATAGAACTTGCTTTAATGGTTTATATAGAGTCAATAAAAAAGATAAATTTAATGTTCCTATTGGTAGTTATAAAACACCAATGATTTGTGATGAGAAAAACTTAAGAAATGTCAGCAGATTATTGCAAAAAGTAATAATTTTAAATGCTGATTTTGAAAACACTTTAAAATTGGCGAAAGAGAAGACTTTATTTTATTTTGATCCGCCCTATAAACCTTTAAGTAATACTTCAAGTTTTACTTCTTATGCAAAATATGAATTTGACGATAATGAGCAAATCAGGTTAGCAAAGTTTTGTAAAAAAATAGATTTGCTTGGATACTATTGGATTTTAAGTAATTCCGATGTGAAAGCTAAAAATCCTGACAACAACTTTTTTGATGAATTATACAGCCAATTCAACATCAAGAGAGTTTTGGCAAGAAGAAATATTAACTCAAACCCAAACCAAAGAGGAGAATTAACTGAACTGTTGATTACAAATAAAGCTGATGTCTGAACCTTGATTTTAAAGGATTAAAAGGATTTTTCTCGTTCCCACGCTCCAGCGCACTCTCTTATACATAACTATTTAAGTAATTGATTTTATAGCGTTTAATCCTGATACGCCTCGCAACCACAAGGGATTGCCCCTACAAA
>JALWSU010000454.1 GCA_026993485.1 Thiotrichaceae bacterium
TCGGCGCCGCAATCCGCTGCATCACCTCAGAACCAGTTCCATGTCCTTGCATAATCGGCAATAATCCCGCAATAATCACCGCTACAGTCATCGCTTTGGGGCGAACTCTTAGCACTGCTCCATCCATAATCGCAGCTTTTAAATCCTTAAACGTATTCAAACGATTATCGGCTTTAGCTTCCTTTATCGCATTATCTAAATAAACCAGCATAATTACACCAAATTCTGCCGCAACTCCTGCCAGAGCAATAAATCCTACGCCTACTGCTATAGATAAATTATAGCCCAATAAGTAAATTAGCCAAAAACCACCTACCAAAGCAAAAGGTAAACTTATCATCACCAATAAGGCTTCACTCATATTGCCAAAAGTTAAATAAAGTAGCATGAATATAATAAATAAAGTCAATGGAATCACCTTATTCAACTTTTCCTTCGCTCGAAGCATATACTCATATTGTCCAGACCAAGTAATTGAATAACCAGCAGGTAATTTCACTTGTTCTCTAACTACTTTTTGGGCCTCTTGCACATAAGTTCCAACATCAACGTCCCGAATATCTACAAATGTCCACCCATTTAAACGCGCATTTTCGCTTTTTAACATTGGAGGCCCATCAACTATTTTAATGTCAGCTACTTGTGCTAATGAAATTTGCGCTCCAGTTGGTGTTACCAATAATAAACCCTTTAAATTCTCCAAATCGTCGCGTACCTCTCTCGGAAAACGCAAATTCACTGGATAACGCTCTAAGCCTTCAATCGTTTCCGTAATATTCATACCACCCACTGCGGCACTAATTACTTCATTTATATCAGAAATATTTAAACCTAAACGCGCAGCTTTAACCCTATCAGGTATAATTTCCACATAACGCCCACCAGCAACGCGCTCTGAATAAGCCGAAGTTGTGCCTTTTACTTGCATCACAACAGTTTCAAGTTCTTTGCCGATTTTCTCAATTACCTTTAAATCTGGTCCCGAAATTTTAATGCCCACAGGAGTTTTAATCCCAGTCGCTAACATATCAATCCGCGTTTTTATCGGCATTACCCACGCATTGGTTACACCCGGAAAATCTATTAATTGATCTAATTCCTCAATCAATTTTTTAACAGTCATGCCTTTCCGCCATTCATCTTCAGGTTTTAAATGGATAAAGGTTTCAAACATGGTTAATGGTGCTGGATCGGTAGCAGTATCAGCGCGTCCAAGTTTGCCAAATACGCTTTTAACTTCAGGTACTGTAGCAATCAACTTATCCGTTTGTTGTAAAATTTCTTGCGCTTTTCCTATAGATATACCGGGCAAAGTCGTCGGCATATACAATAAATCGCCTTCATATAGTGATGGCATGAATTCAGAACCTAAGCCATCCTCCATTTTAGCTAACCAAGGCTGATTTTTAAACCTTGTCTGCCAGTATCGACTGATACCACTTTGCCATTCTTCTACGGTTTTTAACATATTTACCCGCATTGATTCTATTGCAGTATCTTTTGTTAGTGAACTCACCATTTCTAGTGGCATTTTTACTGGAGCTAAAACGTTATTAATCCCAAATAAAGGAATTGATACGCTTAACATCACCAAAAACGCCA
This sequence comes from Thiotrichaceae bacterium, assembly GCA_026993485.1. Lineage (GTDB taxonomy): Bacteria > Pseudomonadota > Gammaproteobacteria > Beggiatoales > Beggiatoaceae > JAUXCJ01. Next base: position 1,603 of record JALWSU010000454.1, read on the forward strand.
AGAAAATCGTGGTACGCGGCAAAAATAGAACTAGCCAAAGTAAGGGGCGATAAATTAATATGAGCAACAAACTAATTGGATTCACTTTTTCACTTGGAATCCAGCCACGAATAAAATAGCCCATTAACACTGGAACAATTGTTATAGCTAATCCAGCCGCCGCTGCCATCGCATAAGTTTTCGTAAATGCCAATGGTGCAAATAAACGCCCTTCTTGGGCTTCTAAAGTGAAAACCGGTATAAAACTTAAAGTAATGATTAATAAAGAGAAAAATAAAGCCGGGCCTACTTCACTAGCAGCTTCAGCTATCAAATCCCAACGCTCTTGCGGCTTCATTTTCTGTTTCGGATGAGCATGTCGCCACTTTTCTATATGTTTATGAGCATTTTCAATCATCACAATGGCAGCATCTACCATTGCCCCAATCGCTATCGCAATACCGCCTAATGACATAATATTCGCATTAATACCTTGATTTTCCATAATAATAAAGGAAACCAAAATGCCAATAGGTAAAGTAATAATAGCGACTAAAGCTGAACGTAAGTGGAATAAAAATATAAAACAAACCAGCGCAACAACGATAAATTCTTCAATCAGTTTCTCTTTTAAGTTATCAACAGCGCGTAGGATTAAGCTAGAACGATCATAAGTTTCGACAATTTCTACGCCTTTCGGTAATCCAGCTTTGAGGGCTTCTAATTTCTCTTTGACAGCTTTAATTGTGGTTAAAGCATTTTCGCCATAGCGCATGACAATAATACCGCCAGTTACTTCGCCTTCACCATTATAATCGGCAACAACGCGGCGCATTTCTGGACCAATTTGTACTCTAGCAATATCACGAATTAATAAAGGTGTCCCAGTTTCGCTAACCCCAACAGGAATAGTTTCAATATCTTTAATAGAAGCTAAATAGCCCCTAGTGCGAATCATATATTCAGCCTCAGCCAGCTCAATTACAGAGCCACCAACTTCTTGATTAGAATTTTGAATCGCCTGCTTAACTCGTGATAAAGGAAGATTAAAAGAGCGTAATTTTTCTGGATCAACAACTACTTGATATTGTCGCACCATGCCACCAACTGTGGCGACTTCAGCAACCCCAGGAACAGTTTGTAATTCAAACTTGAGAAACCAATCTTGTAAACTTCGGAGTTCCGAAATATCATGTTGTTCAGTAGGATCAATC
>JALWSU010000455.1 GCA_026993485.1 Thiotrichaceae bacterium
TTAAGTGACAGACATTACCGAGAACCAAGGTAATAACAAAGGTGATAGATGGTTTATCACCTTAGGGAGCTTGCCCCTTAAACATAACCAAAGCCTATTTTGTGGTTTTGGCGTTTTAAAGTAAGAGCACTACTAGCATCATAACGAGAAAAGGTTTTATGTAACTCATAATCTGCTGTGTTTCTACGTTTACGCAATTTATTCAGTCTATTAGCAATAGATTCATATTGAGATTGTTGGCGCAAGGTGCGAACAATTTGGGCGTGGTGATCATCAGTTGGACGATCATTTATTTCATTAAACAAGGGGATACAGCGGTGATACAAAGCATAATAGGCGCGGCTTACTGCATTGCGATATCCAATTTCATCACCAGTTTGTAACAATTGTTCAGCCGATTTAAGAAAATCTTGGTAATCAACCATATACGATTGACTCCTTTACCGCAGCATTTTTTGTTAAGTGTTCAAAGGTAATAATAATATTATCCAATAAACTATTTTTAAAATTTCCAGCTAATAATAAGTCGTTATGTTGTTCTTCCAGTTCTAATAAATCATCAACTGGCAAATCAATCTGAATCGTGTAATAGAGGTAAGGCGCGCCATCATAATTAGCATAACCAGTAGAAATTAAAAAATCTTTATGTTTAGACTTTAAAGATTGGCGAACTAAAGATAATGCTGTTTCCAGTAAGGGTTGTACCTCAGATTCGGTGAAATCATAACGACGATAGAAATCCGCCCACTGTTGAATTGTTGTTTCATAACTATTTGGCATATCAGTTAATTTATGCCAATCCGCAAGTAATGCTTCGCCACGAAAGGCTCTTCCAGTATTTACGCATGATTTTATACTATCCCTTAATAAACTCAGTTCATTCGGATAATAGCTTTGATATTCCAGTAATAAATCACTGGCTTCATAAGGCAAACAAATATTATTTAATGCGATTGCGTACAATTGAACTATCCAAGCCCAAGCTTCTGCACCCGCTGTTTGCAGTGCCATTTTAAACTGAGTATGAACTTGCTCAATATCAGATTGTAAAGAAGCCATTGCACCAAAAGCGATATAACATAAAATCGGATCATAATTAACCATTTGATTGTTATCTATTTTATTAATGGGAAATTCATTTATTGATGCCGATTGATAGAGAAATTTACTCTTTTCAGTGTTGGGTTTGGAACGATTAGGTAAAGGTTTAGGATTCATTTTGGCACTCGCTAAATGTTAAATGACTTATTTTTGGTTTTTAATGCAAAAAATCTGATAAAAGTAACTAAGACTTACGCAGTTACAGATAATCTTGTCTAAATTTATTAATATAAACAACGTAAAACTTTATTTGGAGTTCAAGGTAACCTTGAACTCCAAATCTAAGAAAATACCTGAATTGGCACTTATTATACTTACAGTCCACTTTTTAAACTAGCCTCAATGAATTGATCCAAATCGCCATCCAGCACTGCTTGTGTATTTGTAGTTTCTACTCCAGTACGCAAATCTTTAATCAGTGATTTATCTAATACATAAGAACGAATTTGACTTCCCCAGCCTATGTCAGCTTTACCATCTTCTACAGCTTGTTGTTCCGAACGGCGTTGTTGTATTTCTAATTCGTACAATTTAGCCTTTAATTGTTTCATTGCCGTATCTTTGTTCCTATGCTGAGAACGGTCATTTTGACATTGTACTACTATGTTAGTTGGTAAATGGGTGATGCGTACTGCGGATTCGGTGCGATTAACATGTTGTCCACCAGCTCCGCTGGCACGGTAAACATCTATGCGTAAGTCGGCTGGATTAATTTCAATATCTATGTCGTCGTTGACTTCTGGGGCGACGAAGACTGCGGCAAATGAGGTATGTCGGCGATTACCTGAGTCAAAAGGCGATTTTCGTACTAAGCGATGTACGCCAGTTTCTGTGCGTAACCAACCATAAGCATAGTCTCCAGTAACACGAATGGTACAGCTTTTGATGCCTGCGACTTCGCCAGCGGAATATTCAATAATTTCGGTGTCAAAACCGCGCCGCTCTGCCCATCGTAAATACATACGGAATAACATTTCTGCCCAATCTTGGGCTTCTGTGCCACCTGAGCCAGATTGAATATCTAAAAAGGCATTGCTGGAATCCAATTCTCCAGGGAACATGCGGGCAAATTCAAGTTGATCCAGTTGTTTTTCTAAGCTTTTTAAGTCTTGAGTAATGGCTTCTACAGTCTCAAGATCATTTTCGGCTTCGGCTAGTTCTAATAAGTCGCGCCCATCTTGGAGACCATTTTCAAGTTGATCTATAGTTTCTACTACTTTTTCTAAGGCGACACGTTCTTGTCCAAGAGCTTGCGCTCGTTTTGGATCATTCCAAATGTTTGAATCTTCAAGTTCGCGGTTGACTTCAATCAAGCGTTCATGTTTATTGCTATAGTCAAAGATACCCCCTGAGTGCATTTACTCGGTTTTGCATTTCAGTGATTTTTTGAAAAATTAGATTGAGTTCCATTGTGATTCTCTTGTTATAAATTTTACTCGTTCCTAAGTATGAGCTTCAATTTAAGAGGGTAACCGGATTACCCCTACATGAGGGTTTACTTCGTTATATTTAGGAGCGTTTAAAAATTAAAGCCATTAAAATCAAAGACTTTGTTTTTCTAAAAAAACATAAACATATAGGTTTTGATCTGTATATTGATCGGAGTGCAAGGTTACCTTGCACTTCATGCTGGAATTTAAAGGTTTTTGGAATTTGAGTGCGTAACATCAGTAACTTAACTTTCCCAAGAC
>JALWSU010000456.1:0-4749 GCA_026993485.1 Thiotrichaceae bacterium
TTGTGCTTTAAAAAATTTATATTTTCCGCCAGTAAAAAAGCCAGTAGATTATGTTTTTTATACTCAAGAAGAAGCATTAAACGAAAAAGCATTTAATCAAGAAACAGATGGAAAATCAAATAATTCTATTATATTAATTCAATCTGGTGAAAATAAAGGATTTGCTGCTGGTAATAATATTGGAATTAAATATGCCATTAAAAAAAATGATTTTGAATATATTTGGTTATTAAATAATGATACGGTTATTGAAGCTGATACCATTGTAAAATTGCTTGAGTATGCTACCAAAAATCAAACTGATATTACTGGTTCAGCAATGTATTATTTTGATAGCCCTAAAACTATTCAAGCTTTTGGTGGACATATAAATCGGTTTTTTGGAACCGGTTTCCATATTTTAAATCAAACTGAAATAAAAAATAAACTAGATTATGTGGTTGGTTCTGCCTTTTTAATTTCTAAAAAATGTATTGATATGATTGGATTATTACCTGAAGAATATTTCTTGTATTATGAGGAAACAGATTATTGCTTTAATGCAAGGAATAATAATTTAAGATTAGCAATTGCAACTGATTCAACCGTATATCACAAAGAGGGAAAAACAATAGGAGCCAATAATAAAGATAAAAATAACAAAAGTGAACTAAGTGATATTTTGAGTTTAAAAAATAGAGTAAAATTTAGCAAGAAATATTTAAAGAATAGGTTTGGATTATATTTAGGTTTGTTTATATCTTTTTTGATTAGGATTAAGAGAGGGCAGGTTGGTAGAGCTTTCAAGATAATAAAAATCATATTTCTTGAAGAATAGGAATTAGCAGTGATTGAAAGCATGATATTAATATCATTATTTGTTGTAATAACTTGCTATATTATAGTAGCAATAAAGGAAAAAAACTTTTTTAACATTTTGTTTCCACAGATATTTTTTCTTATACCAGCTGTTTATATTTTCGAGTTATTAAATATCTATTTTTGGGGTTATAGTGGCAGTTTATTTGCCTATTTTTACTGTTATCTTACTTATACAATTAGTTTTATTGCAATTGTATTTGCTTATTTGAAATTCCCGAAGATTAGTATAAAATTACCGTTTACTAATAACTATCAAAAGAATTTAAGTCTTATTTCTTATTTGTTTTTGTTATCTGCATATTTACTATATCTTCCTATTCTCATAGAATATAAAGAGTTCATTTTTTTACCACGAGAAATTTACATACGTACTAGGACTGGTTATGGAATTCAATTTTTTCTTTCCACTACTTTAACTTATATGGCTTTTATAATTTATTTATTCAAAGAAAATAAACGCTATGGAATATATATATTTTCAATATTATGTATATTTATATTGCTTTTACATGGTAGTAAAATTCAAATTTTAGCTTTAGCTTTTATATACTTGTTTTATCTCGTGTATGTTAAACAGAAAAAATATACTTTTTCTTCGTTTGTATTTTATAGTTCATTTTTAACTATTATGATTGCAGTATTGTTTTATACCACTTTACCAAAGACAATGAATGACAACTTCATTAAAGCTGTCAGTGCATATTCAAGTTATACAAGAAATGCCATGCTGGTAATTGATAGCGACATGAAACCGCAAATGGGACGATTAACAATTGAATCACAAATATTCAGTAGAATACCTCGCGCTATTTATCCCGACAAGCCTAAAGATTTTGCAGATTTTTATTTAGCTAAAGTATTTTTTACACAGTGGTTTGAAGTAGACACTGGCTCGCCATCGTTTGGTATGGTTGGTCGCCCTTATGCAGATTTTGGAATATTTGCAATCTTTTATATTCTTTTTGTGTCGTTTTTTACTGGTATTTTATTAAAAATATTTATGACAAGATTACAGAAATATAGAAATCCGTTTGACTTTATTTTAGTTTTATTTTTTTCTGGTGTTAATCTCATTCCACTTGGAGTGGGATATTTATGGTTGGAACACTTTATTATTGCTTTTGGATTAGGTTTGTTATTACATCTGCGTTTGTAACTACCTATTAAAAATTATATAACCACTTTATAAACAATCTATATATCAATAAAATTAGCATAATTGAACCAAAGTAGCCAAAAATATAACCTATTAATTTAATTCAATTAACAAATTAATACCTTTAATTAAGTAAGCATAAAATCTCCAAATTATAATTTAATGAAAATGATATTTTTTTCTGGGCTGAGTAGTTACTAGCGTATTAAAAGAAATAATACGCAAAGGAATATTTGTGAAACAAATAATTATTAACTTATCCCGCATAGGAAAACAAGGCACGGGCATGGCTATTTATTCCAAACAAGTCGTGCATTGTCTGAAAGCTCATTTTAAAAATTTATCTGTGGTTTCTCCAGATAAAAAATATCAAGATGACGTTTTGAATTTAATCCGTGTACCTAGTTATCTGTCAATAACATCAAGATTATCTAAAATACGTCCTATTTTGTGGTTACTTTATGCGTATTTCTTTTTTCCAAAAAAACGCGGGCATATTTTGTCAACAACACATCATACAATACCACTAGTAAGGAAACAAATAGTTACTATTCATGATTTACGTCCATTTTTTTATCCTGATAATTACTTACAAAAATTCTATTTTCGATATTTACTACCTCGTGCTGTAAAAAAAATTGATGGAATTCTTACTGTTTCGCAATCAACAAAAGAATTACTTATAAAGCATTATCAAATTGAGCCTGAAAGGATTCAAGTGGTTCATAATTGTGTTAATGTAACAAGATTTAAACCTATTGATAACGCAAAAAAAATAAATGAAGAACCATATTTACTCATGGTAGGAGCTACTTGGAAACATAAAAATGCTCATGAGATGCTTGCTATGAATAAATATTGGCAGAATAGATATAACTTAAAAATTTTGGCTGGTAACGGAAAGTATAAGCAACAATTGATTGAGTTATCTCAAAGATATGGTTTGACTGATAAAGTTGAATTTATAGATTATCTAACAGAAAATGAATTAATATCCCTTTATCAAAGGGCAGTTGCTTTAGTTTATCCTTCTATAATGGAAGGTTTTGGTATTCCGCCAATTGAAGCGATGGCATGTCGAGTACCAGTCATTGTTTCTGATATACCCGTGTTTCGTGAGAATTACGGTAATGCGCCAATTTATGTGACATTAAATAATCATGATAGCTGGCGCATTGCATTTGAACAGCTTACAAACAAAGAATATATAGAAGAAAGACTGATATTAGGACAACAACAATCGCAAAAATATTCAAAAGAGCGTATGTGTAACGAATTATTTGATGGAATTACAAAAATATGGCCTGAAATAAAGGAATTATTGTGAATTTATCTACATTTTTAAGAAAAATACGCTACCGTGTTTTACCTAATATTAAATATTTGCCACAATCACGTTTTAGACGTTGTCAATGTTGCTTGAAACCATCATTAATTATCAGTTTTAGTGATGGTGAGGAATTTAAGTTGTGTATTCGTTGCCGTGCAAATTTGCGTTATGAAATGTTAGCTATGATGCTCCGCAAGTATTGTTCTGATTTCAGCAATAAAGTCATTGTGGAATTTGACCCCAATTCTCCATTATCCATACCATTTAGTGGTGCATATAACTATATTAAAACCTACTATTCCACTAGTGTTCCTGTCGGTTTTATTAATGCTGATGGTTTACGGTGTGAAAATATAAAGCAAACCAGTTTTGATGATACAAGTGTAGATGTAATGATTTCCAGCGATGTTTTAGAGCATGTACCAGATATTGAAGCGGCATTCATAGAAACAAAACGAATATTAAAACTCAGTGGTTTTCAGATTTTTACAGTGCCACCCAGACTGACCAAAAACAATTAAGAGAGCTGAAATTGTAGAAGGAAAAACTAAATTACTTATGGAGCCTGACTACCATAGCGATCCATTAAATCCAAAGGGAATATTAGCTTATTGGGATTTTGGTATCGATGCTATTGAATTATTCTCAAAAAGTGGTTTAGACGTATCCATTATTGATGGCCCAAAAGGCAAAAGTGGACGCTTGGTTTGGATGGCTAGAAAACCATATAAAAATGATTAAAAAAATCGTGATTACGAAATGGCTATAAAAATTAATACAACTTTTGTCGATAATAACCAACTATCACTTGGAATAGTTATCCCAACATACAACGCCCACCATCACCTAAAACACTGCCTAGTTCCAGTTTTAGAATCGCCCCTAAACCCCCGCGTTTTAATAATAGACTCATCATCAAAAGATGGCACGGTTGAATTAGCCCAACAAATGGGCGTTGAAACATTAGTTATCCCTCAAAAAGAGTTCAATCATGGAGCAACGCGAGAATTGGCTCGAAAGCATCTTAATACAGACATTGTGGTAATGATGACACAAGATGCTTATCCACAATCCAGTGATTTTCTGGAATACTTAATTACCCCTCTATTAGAAGGAAAAGCATCTGTTTCATATGCTAGACAAATCCCACATCAAGGTGCTGATTTTTTTGAATCTTTTCCGCGTCAATTTAATTATCCAGAAACAAGTCATATTCGAGGTATTGAAGATTTAGAGACTTACGGCTCTTATACTTTTTTTTGTTCTGATTCTTGTGCTGCGTGGATAAATAGTGCATTAGATGAAATCGGCGGTTTTTTTCCCGTGCTCACTCATGAAGATGCCTTTGCAGTGGCTAGACTTTTGGATAAAGGACATCATATTGCTTATGTTGCAGAAGCAG
>JALWSU010000456.1:4759-8537 GCA_026993485.1 Thiotrichaceae bacterium
GAAGCAGTTGTGCTTCATTCTCATCGTTATTCACTTTTGCAAGAATTTAAACGTTATTTTGATACTGGATATGCCCGCAGCATTTATAAAAAAGAATTATTTTATGGTAGTAAAGATGAAAAACATGGTTCTCAGTTTGTAAAGACAATGTTGAAAGAATTAATTAGAAAACAACCTTTAGCAATTCCATACGCGATACTGCATATTGCAGCTAAATATTTGGGTTATAAAGTGGGGAAGATTGGACACAAATTACCATTAAAAATGGTGCGTTTACTAAGTGGTCAAAATTATTATTGGTCAAGCAACTATAATATTCATAAAAAATGAACAATTGCATCATAACAGGCGGTTCCGGCTTTATCGGTTCCCACCTCATCCAAAGTCTCCTCAAGGAGTTCAATAAAATCACCGTCATAGATATCAAGCCGCCCAGAATCTCTGATGCGCGTATAGAATACATCAATTGCGACATCCGTCAGCCCATTTCAATAGAACTCCGTGAGGAATGCACTACTTGTTACCATTTAGCAGCTGTTTGTAAAGAGCCGGGGTTTCCGTGGGACGAATATTTTCAAACTAATTATATTGGTACGATTAATGTCTGTGATTGGATTAATCGTATTGGGGTAAAAAATATGATTTTTACTAGCACGATGATGGTTTTCCGTGCTGGTGATATGCGAAATAATGAAGAATCATTGACTGCACCTGATACTGGCTATGGAATGTCAAAGCTATTGGCGGAGTGGGTGCTTAAAGCTTGGCAAAATGCTGCACCTGATAGACGTTTACGCATGGTGAGGCTGGGTGTCGTGTTTGGGCGATGGGAAAATGGTAATTATACCCGTTTATATTATGCCTTAAAGAAAAGACGTTTTGCTTATATTGGTAGAAAAACTACTGTTAAGGGTAGTATTTATGTTAAAGATGTGATCCGCTTCCTTCAGTTTCTCACTGATGATGATTATAACCGTTGTATCTATAATTTTGTCTATCCAAATGCTACTACTATAGGGGAAATCTGTAATACTATGTGTGAAGTGTTTGGTTTTTCACCTCGCATTCCTGTTATTCCCTATCGACTCGCGCTTTGGATAGCTTATGGTTTTGAATTTCTCTCGGCACTGGGATTGAAAAATCCTATTCATCATCGTAGAATCCAAAAATTATATTATTCAACAGATATTTCTGCTGATCCAGCCTATCAGAACGGTTTTAAATTGTCTTATTCGCTGCATGAAGCTTTGGAAGAGTGGCGTAAGGATTGTTTGCCAGAGGATATTTATTAGTGTTTTACTCGTTATTTGTTATTGGTTTGGTGTCCATACGCAGGGGGAGATACTTGAGTGTTAATTCGAACACATGAGCCCAGCATTATTGGCATTATAGCCCGTTTCAGTGATGCTGTGTTGTTGGCTGGAACACTTTGGTTATCGGTTTGGTTAACCGAATATTCATGGTCTGATGCGTACAGTATTGCCGTTTTGGGTGGTGTGTTGTTGTATTATTTCTTAGCAGAGATAAATGGTGTATATGCTTCTTCGCCTAGTAGTTTTTTATGGGAAATTAAGGGCATAGCATGGAGTTGGTTTGGGGTAGTGCAAGTTTTTTTGTTGGCCACTTTTATGGCTAAGATTTCTGTGAATTATTCACGTCAGGCAATCTTAACTTGGTTTGTCCTTGCGCCAGTAACTCTTATCTTATGGCGTTTCTTACTTCAATTCTTATTAAAAAATCAATTTTTTTTGGGGATTCCTCGCCGCCGGGTTGTCATTGCCGGAGCGGGTGATTTGGGAAAGCGATTGGCAGAAACGATTCGCCGCGATTCTGGGATCGGGCTTTCTATCCTTGGTTTTTATGATGATAACAAAGTGGATTCGCTGGGCAATTTGGAAGCTTTAATAGCAGATGCGAAAAATGGGAAAATGGATTGTGTTTATATCGCTTTACCTATGTCTGCTGAAAAGCGGATAAAAACACTTTTATCTGGTTTAGCGGATACAGCGGTGATTGTGTACATGGTACCAGATTTCTTTGTATTTGAATTGCTTCATAGTAGCTGGCAAAATCTTAATGGCTTGCCAGTGATCAGTATTTATGGTTCTCCATTATATGGATTGGGTGGCGTTTTAAAGCGTTTGGAAGATATTGTTTTGAGTGTATTGATTTTAATCATTATTACAATTCCAATGCTTTTGATTGGCTTGGGGATTAAATTGACTTCTCCTGGGCCAATTTTGTTTAAACAACGTCGATATGGTTTGGGTGGTGAGAATATCTGGGTTTGGAAATTTAGAACTTTGAAGGTTTGTGAAGATGATGATTCATTTACGCCAGTTACGAGTAACGATCCTCGAATCACTAAATTTGGTAATTTTTTACGGCGTACTTCTTTGGATGAATTGCCGCAGTTTATTAATGTACTTCAAGGACAAATGTCGATAGTTGGGCCACGTCCCCATCCGATCTTACTTAATGAACAGTTTCGAACCAAGATTCCTAAATATATGCTGCGTCATGTTGTCAAACCGGGTATAACGGGGTGGGCACAAATTAACGGTTTTCGTGGTGAAACTGATACGCTTGAGAAAATGGAAAATCGTATTGCTTATGATCTTTATTATATAGAAAATTGGTCTTTGTGGTTCGATATTAAAATTGTGTTTCTGACTATTTTTAAAGGATTTTATAATTAAATGTCTAGTATTAATCAATCTATTTTAGTCACTGGTGGTGCGGGTTTTCTAGGTTCTCATCTTTGTGAACGCCTTCTTAATCAGGGATATGAAGTTATTTGTGTTGATAACTTTTTTACTGGCAGTCGAACTAATATTATTCATCTCTTGGATAATCCCCTTTTTGAAGTGATACGACATGATGTTACTTTTCCTCTTTATTTGGAAGTTGATGAAATTTACAATTTAGCCTGCCCCGCTTCACCGATACATTATCAATTTGATCCCGTACAAACAACTAAAACTAGTGTTCATGGTGCGATTAATATGTTGGGTTTAGCTAAGCGTGTTAAGGCGAAAATTTTCCAAGCTTCAACTAGCGAAGTTTATGGTGATCCTGAAGTGCATCCTCAACCGGAAAGTTATTGGGGGCATGTTAATCCTAATGGGGTGCGTTCTTGTTATGATGAAGGTAAACGCTGTGCGGAAACTTTGTGTTTTGATTATTATCGTCAACACCAATTAAGGATTAAAGTGGCACGGATTTTTAATACTTATGGTCCGCGTATGCACCCGAATGATGGGCGAGTTGTTTCTAATTTTATTGTGCAGGCTTTAAAGAATGAACCAATTACGGTTTATGGTGATGGTTCTCAGAGTCGTTCTTTTTGTTATGTGGATGATCTTATTGATGCTTTTATTGCTTTGATGAATTCTTCTGATGAACTGACTGGCCCCATGAATTTGGGAAATCCTAATGAGTTTACTATCTTGGAACTCGCTGAAAAGGTGATTGATTTGACTAATTCTAGTTCAAAAATAGTCTTTAAGCCATTACCTTCAGATGATCCTAGACAACGGCAACCAGATATTAGCCTTGCTCAAGAAAAACTTGGATGGCAGCCTAAAGTAGCTCTTGATACAGGTTTAATAGCTACAGTGGCGTATTTTGAAGAATTATTAAAAAAGACAAATTAGCTATTTTTCAAGCGATTTTCAATTAAGTACTGAACCAGGAATTCTAGCATAATTAGATTCTACTCTCTCTATACTGCATGAGCTTTCAATTTGGATTACACACCCAGGGCTGGGGTTAGGGG
>JALWSU010000456.1:8547-10964 GCA_026993485.1 Thiotrichaceae bacterium
GTGTAACAATTTTAACTAGATGTTTTGGCATGAGAATCTGCGAGAGTTTGAGAAACTTGCTCAGTTAATTCATCTACTTCAGCAGTTAAATCGGCATCCTTGCGGTTTTTTTGAAGAGCTAGAGTAAATGCTAATAATAACTTGCTTTGTTCTGCAATTATGATTTTGCTGATTTCTTTAGCCAATTTGATACTTTCATTAACACTAATAAGAGCTTGTTGTTGCGGTTGTGCAGTTGGTTCGGTTTGTTGAATAGTTGTTCGTTTCTCCTTATAATTTGGCACAACTGGTTTTGTCTTTAAAACCGTTTTGCCCATAATATAGTGTAAGATGCTAATCAAGATAATAAAGACAATCGAAGCAATTAACATATTTATTATTAATTCTTTAATTTTTTGATTAAAAAATTCTCTTTCTCTAGCAATAGCTTTATCTATATCGTCTAAATAAACGCCTGTACCTATTATCCAACCTAATGGTTCATATAACTTTACATAAGATAATTTAGGTACATCTTTTATGGTGCCAGTTATAGTAGGCTTATCCCATGTGTACTCAAGATAGCCACTACCTTTTTGTTTGCAAATTTTGATAAACGATTTAATAACAGTTCCAAGTTTGTCAAGATTACCACCTTCTAATACCAGATTTTCAAGTGAAGCTGCTATAGGGTACATGTAGAACTTCGGAGCAGATTCATCAGTATTATTAATCCAAAAGAAGCCAATACCATTGTCGTATCTCATTTGTCGGAGTTCTTCTTTGCTTTTCTCCATACCATCCAAAATTGCATCATTAATATAGAAATCAGTGCCAATAATCCAATTCCATGTTGGAAAGCGTCTGACATAAGATAGTTTAGGTACATCAGTAGTTAATCCGTTTTTCGTGGTCTTCGGCCATAGATAATTGACAAAACCTCCACCATGTTTTTGGGTAAGCTCAACAAAGGCAACAAACAGATTTTGTTCTTTTCCCATTGCACAATTGTATTTAGGATCATCCAGAATCTTGCCATTAAGTGAAGGAATTGTTGGGTGCATAATCATTTTCGGATAAGGTAGAGTATTATCATTAATCCAGATATATCCACGCCCATCGTCATATCTGATTTTTTTTATTGCTTCAATGGCTTTTGCTTGGGCATCAGCTAGAGTGAGTTTTCCATTTATAACTTCCTCTGCCTTTGATTTTAATATAGATTCTGCAACATCAATAATATTTTTCAAACGATCTCCATAGTGTTGTTCTAAATAATTCTTATCCATAGAATTTTTATAGTTAGAATCTATAGTTGAGTAGGCAACATCTACAAAGTTTTTGAGATTCTTTTTGATGTCATAAATTTCTTCCTGTTTGTATTTAACAAGTACTTCGTCGCTAGTTTTTTTGGTTCCATAAATAGTGTACAATACAATTAGAACAACAGAGATAACTACATAAGTTATAATAATTTTTCCCATATTAATTTCACCATTACGAATGGCTAAAAACTCAAAATCCAAGCCATGGCATTGGAATATCTTTAACCGTAGTTAAACCAAATGATTCCCAAGCTTGTAAACCACCACGATACCATTTTAGTTTTGCTGCTGGATAGCCCAGCTTAAGTAATGCTCTAATATTGGAAGCTGATCGATCAGACCAAGGGCCATTGCAAAACAAAATTAAGGTTTTAGCCTCATTAAAATCTTTACCTTGTTCACTAATTTTGACACCTAATAGTTCTTCCAAGAATTTTTTTACAATGGGCGGACTAGACTTGGCACCACTGATAAGGTCCCAAGGAATACTAATGGCACCTGGAATTGAACCTTTAATTACCCAATCAGGTGTGCGTGAATCTATAACTAAAATCGAGTTATCTCCGTTACTGATTTTTTTTAGGTAATTAAGCAGTTCCAATTCCGCAATGGTTTCAATACCTGATGCCAAAATCATTGGTTGAATACAAAAAGGCGGACAAGAGCGTGAAGTTTTGGCAAATTCTGGGTTAATTGTATGATTTGGATCCTGATTACGCTGAATCACTACTTCTTTACCATTGTGCATCACCTTTACAGATTCAATCTCAGGGGTAATTTGCACCTCAATAGCCATAGTAGCAGGTATAATAGTTAAGCTAGCCAGGAATAAAGAAGTATATTTCATGTGTTACTCTTCTTTTAGTCAATTGTCCAAAATACTGTAACTCGACTATCAAGTTTTTTTTTGCTTGACAAAATTTACTCAAGATTCATTTAAATAAATTAATGATTTATCTAAAAAAGCTACTCAAGTAGTGAATCGCGTTAGTATTTTTTTTAACTACAGGGATGAGTTATAAGAAGGGATAAGGCAAAAATCTAAGTGTTTTTATCCGCTTTTATCACTCATCCCTGTAGTTATTGAAAAACTTTTAAGAATATAACTAATTG
>JALWSU010000457.1 GCA_026993485.1 Thiotrichaceae bacterium
GGCAGTCTTTAATCGCAGTATTTAGTTCACCTAGTTCACTGGCTTCTAAGATTAAGGCTTCTTGTTCGAGTAAGCGTAATGAGGGAGTATAAGCTTGTTGTAAGTCAGCTCCTGCTAATAGCTTATTTTGATTAAAATGTCCTTTGGGATCAGTTTGTTGTTTGTAATTTTTAAATGCTTCTAGAGTTTTAGGGGCGAGAAATTGTAGTTTTGTCATTCCAATTCCATGTTCTCCAGAAATCACGCCGCCGAGTTTTTGAACTATTTTCATTATGCGTTCTACGATGCGATCTGCTTCTTGCAGCATGGTGTAATCATTTGAAAATACTGGGATATTTGTATGAACATTGCCATCTCCTGCGTGCATGTGCATGGCGACAAATAAACGGCTACTACGAATTTCGGCATGAATTTTCTTAAATTGTTGGCGTACTCTGGCGAAATTACCACCTAAAAAGATTTCATTCAGGGGCTTAGCTACGGATTCTCGATAAGAAATGCGAAAGCTACGTTGTTGTAAGAGGCTAAAAGTTGTTGGTTCATCTAGTTTAGCCATTAAATTTTGCCAGTTTTCTCGCACTTGTTGTAAATGCTTTTGCGCTGCTTGTTGTTTCGTTGCAATTATTGCCTCATTTTCTTGACTATTAGCTTTGCTATCGGTTTGGAATTGTGGAGAATTGAGATAATCTTCGATAGCTGCAATGATTCGCAATTTATTTGCTGTCGATTGTTCAATATTAATGCGCTCAATTTCATCGTTATAATCGGCTAAACGCTCTAAGGGGACTACGACATCTTCATTGATTTTAAAGGCATTTGTATGTGCAGCAATGGCAGCAGTTTTCGCCCTATCTTGCCAAAATAATTGCCGAGCTTCGGCGGTTACGGCTATAAAACCTTCGGCTTGTCGTGCATTGGCTAAACGTACTACTTCTGATGCTGCTTGTGCTACCGCATTTTCATCATCTCCAGCAATATCAATTAATAACAGCATTTTAGGCAATTCATGCTGAGCGGCTTTAGTGCTATATTTTACGGCACGGAGATAGCGTTCATCTAAATGTTCCATGCCTGTTAATAAGATATTGGTTTGCGTTTCTAAATAGGCTTTGGTTTCTACAATTGCTGGAACTGCTGTTTTTAAGTCGCTACCAAAAAATTCTAAACAAACGGTGCGAAAATATTTCGGTTTGGGATGCAAAATAAATTCGGCTGAAGTGATTAAGCCATCACAGCCTTCTTTTTGGATGGCAGGTAATCCGCCTAAAAATTTGTTAGTAACATCTTTACCTAAACCGGGTTTGCGAATTTCCTTACCCGGAATGCGTAAAATTTCTGGCTCTCCAATTGGTGTTTTGCCATCGCTTTGATAGCGAGTTAAGCGAAATTCGGCTATATCATGAGTTTGAATTTTTTTCCAATTATGATTGATTCTTTTGACTTCCAGCCATTCAGCATTAGGTGTAACTAATCGCCATGAGAACAGATTATCTAAAGTAGTTCCCCATTGCACCGCTTTTTTGCCGCCAGCATTCATGGCAATATTGCCACCAATTGTAGAGGCATTTTGAGAAGTGGGATCGACTGCAAAAATCCAATTTTTGGTAGCCGCCTTTTCAGCGACACGCTGCGTTACTACTCCAGCTTCGACTCGAATAATGGATTTATTGTTTTCAAGCGTTTGAATTTCGCCTAAATGATCTAATTTTTCAGTATTAATTACGGCACTATGAGGCTGTAAAGGAATTGCGCCACCTGTGTAACCAGTACCACCACCGCGTGGAATTATGGTTAATTTCAATTCAATACAAGCAGCGACAAGGGCAGCAATTTCGGCTTCGGTATCAGGAAAAATTACCACAAATGGATATTCAACCCGCCAGTCAGTGGCATCAGTAACATGCGAAACTCGTGAAAAGCCATCAAAACAAATATTATCCTTATTAGTTATCTGTGCCAAGCGTTTAAAAACCGTGCGACGAAATTGATTAGTTTCTACTAACCATTGTTCAAAGTTTTTCACCGATTCACGAGCAGCAGCAAGCAATTGTAAAGCTAATTGATTACCATCAGCACGTTGTTCAATCTGGGTTAATCTCTGAGATAGAGTTTCAATTAAGGATACACGACGCAGTTTATTTTCTAATAAATCCTCTTGAATAAAAGGGTTACGCTGAATAACCCACATACTGCCCAAGACTTCAAATAACATCCGCGCCGAACGCCCAGTGCGGCGTTGTCCACGAAGTTGGTTTAAAATCTGCCATTGCTCCTCGCCCAATAAGCGAATAACAATTTCACGATCAGAAAAAGAGGTATAGTTGTAGGGTATTTCACGAATACGGTTTTGAGAGGGCATGGTGCTTGTATTTTAATTAAAAAGTGTTTCCATTGTCAGAACCTTGATTACAAAGGATTATAAGGATTGTAAGGATTGTTTAATCAATCAGTTCTAACCACCAACAATCCTGTCAATCCTTTAAATCCCTTAAAATCAAGGTTCAGACAATGGGTGCAAATTATTTGGCAACAAATTCAATAAAATTTTATCACATAAACAAAACAAATCACAGTTCAGACAAGCTCGTAGGTTGGGTTAGATTTTTAGCGTAGCAAAAAAATTTATCGTTCCCACGCACCAGCGCCACTGCCGCTAAACCTCCGAGGTTTTCAAAACCTCGGAGGTTTATTTTGGTTCTCGTTCCCACGCTCTAGCACCCCATTAAGTTAAGAATTATTTTGGAGTTCAAAAAGGGCAATCCCTTGTGGTTGCCCTAGTGTAT
>JALWSU010000458.1 GCA_026993485.1 Thiotrichaceae bacterium
ATTACATTCAGTAACGGAGGAAAATGGTAATTTAACGCGCACTTATACCGATAGTGCCGATGCCATATTGTGGCTAACCCCATCAAGTTCACCCGGGCAGGTTCAAGAATTAAACGATCTTAAAGAAGAGTTGGAAAAACGGAAACCACTTCAGCCTGTTATTACGCAGAGTGATTTTAAAGACGAAGAATATTGTGAAGAAACAGATACATGGATTAAGATACTAAAAAATAAATCAAAGGATGTTAGACAGCTTCAAGAAGAAGATGTTATTAAGCGGGTTAAAGAACTGAAATTGGATGTACCTGTTAAAGAGGCGGTTTCTATATCAGTTCATTATTATCAACAAAATCAAAGCGATAATGATGCTTTGCGTGCATCAGGTTTATTGGATTTATTTGAGCGTTTAGTGCCTATTATTGATGAAGCTAAGGTATATAAAGGTAACAAAGCTAAACAGCAAATAATTAATTTTCTGGATGGTGAAATATTAGCTTCACTGAATCAAGAGATTAAGCCTAAAGTTGAACGACTCATAAGAGAAGTAGATTTAACTCTTTCTCGTTTAGAAAAGAGAAAGAAATCATTGGCATCAATGATTACCGCCGATGTAGTGAGTGAAATCTATAATATTGTCAATAAGCATAAAGATTCGCGTAATAAACAAGCAATTGCATCAGAATTACAGAAGTTGATTGAGACTAAGATTAATACTACCTTACAAGAAGAATTAGCCGATTTAGTTTCAAATTTGAGACAAACATCAATTTTATTATCTTCTCATGAATTGGGTGATTTTGAAACCATCACTATTGATATTGAACATGTAACAGGTAGTACAGCGAAAAGTGTTGCAACTAATGCTGGTGGCATCGGTGGTGCAATAGCTGGTGCTACAGCAGGTAGTACTTTTGGGCCGATTGGTACAATAGTAGGAGGTTTTATCGGAGGAATTTTCGGTGGCGCAGTAGGTTCTGAGGTTGGTGATTATTTTATAGAAACAGAAATCATCACAGAGGAAGTGGGCGTTTCTACTGAACAAATTATCCAGAAAACAACAAGGAGTGTAAAAAAATTATTACCAACTAAAATTGATGAGATTTTCCAGGATGTGATTAGAAATATTGACTCTATTAGTTCATTTGGGCATCAATTCTCACACATAATTGAGGATTTTAGTCAAGACGTGCAAAAAATGAAGAGAGGATAAAAACAGCAATGAATGCCTTTATGCAGTTAAGTAAGAATCTTGAACAATCTGAATCTATCATCGCCCATTATGCTAAGCAAGATGTGGTTTCATTAAAAGCTGAACTGCTTCAAAGTATTGATAATTACGTTCTTCAAGTGATGTTATATGGAGCTTATAATTCTGGTAAAAGTACCCTAGTGAATGCTATGCTTGGATATGATGCGGCGAAAGTTAATGATATTCCTACTACATACAAAGTAGATAAATATAATTGGAATGGTTTTCATCTACTTGATACGCCTGGAGTTAATGCTCCCATAGAGCATGAAGAGGCTACGGAAGAGCAAGTTAAGCGTTCTGGGGTTATACTGTTTTTGATTCGTGAAGGCGATCAAGACGCGAAAGATGTATATATTCGTTTATTTGATATGCTAAAACGCGACAAGAAAATCTTTATTGTGCTGAATATTCAATCAGTTGTAGAAGAGGATAAAATTAAAGCTATAAAAAAGATTAACCATATTTTATGTAGCTTAGCTCCTAAGTATGCTGTAAATGAGGATGAGATTTCTAAGATTTCAGTATTTCCAGTTAATGTTCGTACTGCCTATAAAGCGATCCATAAAGCCACTGAAAAGCTCAAGGAGAAATTTTTAGAACATTCAGGCTTTAACGATTTTCTGCAAAGTTTTACACAATGGGTAAAATCTCAAGATACAGAGCAACGTCATTTGAAAATCCTACAAAAACAAATTGATGAGCTTTGGTATCAGCCTGTAATAGCGCAACTAAAATCCAGCTTGGGTACTGGAAAAGAATCGTTTGAATTGCAATCGCTTCGTGATAATCGCTTAATGTTAGAAAGTGAAAAAGGCTTATTAAAAGTATCAGCGGCTAATTATATAGCTCAACAAGTTAATTTACATAAATCTGATGTCCAAAATGTCTTACAAAGTTGTAACTCTAAGGCTGAATTAAATTCTAGCTTACAACAAATTTTTATACCTGTAACTAGACAAATCGAACAATGGTTAAGTGAACAACTAAAAGAAATCAATGGTAAATTAGCAATTCCAATCCAAGCAAAATCTTTGCCAAGTAGAGAAAAAACTACTAATAATTCTTTGATAGAACCCTTAGTTGTTCAAGCTACAAAACAATTAGGCAATCAAGAAAATCTAAAACAAGCACTGTTATTCGCTAGAGAGCTGAAAATTCCAGGGATAAAAGGGCGTTGGGAAACTACATTAGGAAATTGGGCAGGTAAAGCGGCGATTGCAGTACAAGTTGTAACATTTTTATATGATGCTTGGAAAGCTTCTGAAAAAGAGGATGAAATCAATAGACAAAATCGTCAACAAACTGTTGAACTCTATCAAGCGGTAGAGCAAATTAGTTCAACTGTGCAAAATGATTTTACTAATTCAGTTCATGAGCTGATTACAAAGGTTTTTGAGCCGAAAATCGAGGCAATACAACAACAATTGGATGAACAATCTAAGTTTGCTAAGAAAAAACAAATTGATTATAATAAGTTATGTCAATTTAGAGATGAAATGGTTTCAGTTGTATAATATAGTTGTCCAAAAATAAGGATTTTATATTTAATTTGGAGTCCAAAGCTAAAGCTTTAGCTACGCTTACTTCGTTTGGACTCCAAGGAAGTTATAAATTTTAACAGTTTGTTTTTATTAAAAAATATAAACAACTTCTGCTGTCAGTGCGTAAGTTCTAAGGTAGTTCTTAGATAACTAAGGAGGATATTATGGAAGAATTATGGGAATTGAGAAAAAATATTGAGGAACAACGCTATCCAGAGGCGTTATTATTGATAGGAGAATTGGAAGAAATGAGCAGGGAGGATAAACTCAATAAAATTTATAGTTATGCGGTTATTTTGTTACTACATCTAATCAAACAAAATGCTGAACATCGTACAACTCGTTCTTGGGATTTTTCTATTTTCAATTCTTTACAACAAATAAAGAGAACAAATAAGCGTCGTAAAGCTGGAGGTGTTTACATTTCCCCGCAGGAATTAAAAGAGTTATTAGAAGAAGCTTATCCATTAGCTTTAAAAAAGGCGGCTATAGAGGCTTTTGAAGGACAATATTTTGAGCAACAACTTGAAACTATGTTTGATAAAGAGCAACTTTTACAACAGGCTTTTCAATTAATCCAAGATTCTTAAGTTAATTTTGGATTTTGCTTAACAAAATAATAAATCTCTATAAACTTTAGGAAAAGTCATGATTCATGTCGTTATTGGAACTAAAGCTCAGCTTATCAAAATGGCTCCAATATTAAAAACATTTCAACAAGAACATATTGATTATAATCATATTTCCACTGGACAACATCAAGCTACAATGGATGATATTTTAGCGAATTTTGGGCTGAAAAAACCAGATTATGTTTTGTATAAAGGTAAAGATATTACTTCTGTTGTTAAAATGTTTGTTTGGCTGATGAGTAATTTATTTAAAACGATTCTGCATAGACAAAAAATCTTTAAGAGTGATAAACATGGTATTGTCTTAGTTCATGGTGATACTTTTTCTACGTTATTGGGTGCTATGATGGGAAAATTAGCTGGATTGAAAGTAGCTCATGTGGAATCTGGATTGCGCTCTTTTAATTTATTTCATCCGTTTCCAGAGGAAATTACCCGAATTTTGACGTTTAGATTGTCGGATTATATGTTTTGCCCAGGTGAGTGGGCAGAAAAAAATTTGGCTAAATATAAAGGTATTAAGATAAATACTCAAATTAATACGCTTTATGATTCTTTAAGGTTTGCATTGCCTGCAATTGAAAATATTTCTGATGTGAGTATTCCAAAGCATAAATATGGGATAGTTACTTTGCATAGGTTTGAAAACCTTTATAATTATGATGCTCTTAATCAAGTTATTTCTATAGTTGAAAAAATCAGTCAAAAAAAATTTTTGTTATTTATTCTCCATAAGCCAACTAAAAAGAAATTAATCAAATTTGATTTTTATCATCGTTTAAAAAATAATCCTAATATTGAGTTTCGAGAAAGATATGATTATTTCAAATTTATTAAGTTGATTTTAACAGCTGAATTTGTGGTTAGTGATGGCGGTAGTAATCAGGAAGAATGTTATTATCTTGGTAAACCGATTCTGTTGTTAAGGAAAGCTTCAGAAAGAAATGAAGGGCTTGGAGAAAATTGTGTATTAAGTCAATATGATATGAGTATTATTAATGATTTTATTGATAATGTGAGTCAATATAGTTTTGATTTTAAAAAATTACCTGTTTCGCCATCTAAAATGATTGTCGAAGCTTGTAAGAAATTTAGTTGAAAGCAAGGAAGGAGTCTACACTTTTATTAAAGGTTTGACTCCATTGAAAAAATTCCTTATTTATTTTTTCAACCCCTTCGACAAATACGGCTGAATAGTTTCCAATATCCCCTTAAAAACCTTTGGGCTACCTGCAACAAGATTTCCAGTATTCATATACTCACTACCTCCACTAAAATCACTGACTAATCCTCCAGCTTCTTGGATTAACAATACTCCTGCTGCCATATCCCATTTTTGTAAGCCTATTTCCCAAAATCCATCGAGTCTGCCAGCAGCTAGGTAAGCTAAATCTAATGCTGCTGAACCTGGGCGGCGTATGTCTGAGGCATAGGCGAATAAGGCTTTGAAAGTGTTTAAGTAGGTATCAAGATGTTGTTGCATTTTAAAGGGAAAGCCTGTGCCTAGTAAGGCACCTTCTAGTGTCATTAAGCCACTTACTCGAATACGACGATTGTTTAAAAATGCCCCTTTCCCCCGTGAGGCTGTATATAATTCGTCACGTAGTGGATCATAAATTACTGCTTGTTCTAATTTATCTTTATGTTTCAATGCTATAGATACACTGAATTGGGGATTTCCATGTAAAAAATTCGTTGTACCATCTAGTGGATCAATAATCCATTGAAAATCTTGGTTTTTTTTCGCTGTACCGCTGTTGCCACTCTCTTCGGCTAAAATGCTGTGGCTGGGATAGGCTTTTAGCAATGTATCTATAATAGCCGCTTCAGCTTGTCTATCAACTTGGGTGACAAAGTCGTTTTTGCTTTTAGTTTCTATTTCTAAATCTTGGCGTGTTTCTATGGCACGAATAATTATTGTTCCAGCACGGCGTGCAGCTCGTACTGCTATATTGAGCATTGGTTGCATATTTATTTTATTAATTTAATTTTTAATGGTTAGATTTGTCATTACAGAATAATCTAGTTTTAAATCTTTGTCATTGATATTGTCTATTTTGTCTACTGGCTCAAACAGTGATAAGCCGATTTTGATAATGTTTGGGCGGCATTTGGGCATGAATCTATCATAAAATCCTTTGCCATATCCTACTCTATAGCCTTGTTTATCAATACATAATAGTGGTATTAAAATCATATCAATTGTATCATCAGCGCATTTTGTAGCCTGAATCGGTTCAGGAATACCCCAGCGATTTTTTACTATTTTTGTTTGACTGTCTAGTATATAGCTTGTCATTTTACAGGTTTTAAAATCGCTTTTGGGAATTATTAAGCTAATATGGGGATAGTTTTGTTGGATTTCTTTAATGATAATCCAAGTGTTGATTTCATTTTGTCTTTGAATTGGCAAAAAGAGGTGTAGTTTTTTGATGTGGCTTAAATCAAAATTTTGAAAAAATTGTTGGCTAATGGCTTGACTTTTGGCTTGTAATTGTTCTTTTGTTAAGTTTTTTCTTTTTGATAAAAACTGTTTTCTTAGGGTTGCTTTATTCATTATGTGAACTGAACTGAATTAGATATTCTCCGATTGCGATAAGTATCACCAAAATTTTTATAAAAAGCTTCTACGCCTTATTTTTCGTAAGCGTTTCTGATTGACATCATTTTTTGTATTATTGGGAATAAGCCAATCAGGTTTGTACTTAACTAAATAGGGTAATGCTTGCTATAAACCTCCGAGGTTTTCAAAACCTCGGAGGTTTTTGGGCAAAATCTTGTTCTGAAAAACTATTTAACTATTCGTATTTCATGCACCTTAATTGTCAATAGATGTTCTTTTATCTGATTAATCAATGGTAATAGATGTTCTAAATCATTTATAAAAACATCTAAGACAATAAGTGCAATATCGTATTTCACAAAATTTTGTTGATACTTCAAATTTTTGTCTATTGTGATCAGTACATCAAACTTATTTTGTGCTTTAATTAAAAGTTCTCCATTTTTTAAACCACTCCATCCCATTTGACGAACTGTTTTAACTGGATATTCAGGTAAATTCCTTAATAATCGCCAATTAATGCATTCATCAAGTAGCAATTTTTTTGGCGCGTTCATGATAATAAGATAAAACTAATTGCCCAGCAAAACTTAAAACTTTATCAACCTGTTCATGCGTAACAGATGGAAAACCATCGAAAAATTCATCTAATTTTCCAATATGATCGAATAAGGTTTTAACTGGTACACGAGTTCCCTTAAAACACGGTTCTCCACCCATTCTGTCTTGATCAATACTTACCACATCCTCAAGAGGCGAAATTTCCATAATTCCTCCATTCCAAAACCAATCAAATAATTCTCACCCCACCATCTTGCCAATCAACAGTAATTTTATCACCCGGCCCAAATTTACCAGCTAAAATCTCTTGTGCTATCGCATTTTCTAAAAGCTGTTGAATCGCACGTTTCAATGGGCGTGCGCCATAAACTGGATCAAATCCTGCCTTAGCAATATGATCCAAAGCGGCATCTGTGATTTCCAGTTCCATATCTTTAGCTTGCAAGCGTTGGCGTAAATCTTCAATTTGTACCATCGCAATGGCACGAATTTGTGCTTGAGCCAATGGATGAAAGACGACGACATCATCAATACGGTTAATAAATTCTGGACGGAAATGCTGTCCAACTATTTCCATCACTGCTGCTTTCATCGCCTCGTAATTCTCTTCTCCTGCCATTTCTTGGATTGTTTGAGAACCAAGATTGGATGTCATTACAATTACAGTATTTCTAAAATCTACAGTGCGTCCTTGTCCATCGGTTAAACGCCCATCATCTAGCACTTGCAATAATACCCCAAATACATCTGGGTGAGCTTTTTCTACTTCGTCTAATAATATTACTGAATAAGGACGGCGGCGCACGGCTTCGGTTAAATAGCCACCTTCTTCATAGCCTACATAGCCAGGGGGCGCACCAATTAAACGCGCTACCGAGTGTTTTTCCATAAACTCGGACATATCAATCCGTACCATTGCTTCTTCAGTGTCAAATAAGAAGTCGGCTAGGGCTTTACACAATTCGGTTTTTCCTACACCTGTAGGTCCTAAGAATAAAAATGAACCATTAGGACGTTTAGGATCAGATAAACCCGCACGAGAACGGCGAATCGCATTAGAAACTATTTGTACCGCTTCATCTTGTCCAACAACCCGCTTATGTAGCGCAGTTTCCATGCGGAGCAATTTCTCACGTTCCCCCTCTAGCATTTTGCTAACTGGAATCCCAGTCCAATGGGAAACAACTTCAGCAATTTCTTCTTCTGTAACTGCTGTCCGTAACAATTGCATTTTTTGTGGCTGATCATTTTGACTAGCCTCTGCTAGTTGTTTTTCCAATAATGGAATCCGCTCATATTGTAGTTTTGCCATTACCTCTAAATTGCCAGCACGGTGAGCGTTTTCCATCTCCAAGCGAGCTTTTTCTAATTCCTCTTTAATCTTGCTGACATCTTGGACGCTAGCTTTTTCAGATCGCCAAATTTCATTTAAATCCGCATATTCTTTTTCTAATTGCTGAATTTCAGCATTCAGATTTGCCAAACGTTGCTTAGAAGCCTTATCCTTTTCTTTCTTTAAAGCCTCGCGTTCAATTTTGAGTTGAATCAGACGCCGATCTAAGCGGTCAATTGGCTCAGGTTTGGAGTCAATTTCCATACGAATGCGACTAGCAGCTTCATCAACTAAATCAATAGCTTTATCTGGTAATTGTCGATCAGTAATGTAACGGTGCGAAAGCGTAGCCGCTGCGACAATCGCTGGATCAGTAATATCAACACCATGATGCAGTTCATAGCGTTCTTTGAGTCCACGTAAAATAGCTATAGTGTCTTCTACATTGGGTTCATTAACGAATACTTTTTGGAAACGTCGCTCCAATGCCGCATCTTTTTCAATATATTTGCGGTATTCGTCTAAAGTTGTTGCCCCGACGCAATGCAATTCGCCGCGTGCCAGTGCCGGCTTAAGCATATTACCCGCATCCATCGCACCTTCGGCTTTACCTGCACCAACCATTGTGTGGAGTTCATCTATAAATAAGATGATTTGCCCTTCTTGTTTAGCTAAATCATTTAGTACCGCTTTTAAGCGTTCCTCAAATTCACCGCGAAACTTGGCACCAGCAATTAAAGCTCCCATATCCAACGCTAATAAGCGTTTGTTTTTTAAACCTTCTGGTACTTCATTATTAACAATACGTTGGGCTAAACCTTCAACAATCGCAGTTTTACCAGTTCCAGGTTCACCAATTAAAACTGGATTATTTTTCGTGCGCCGCTGCAATACTTGTACTAAACGGCGAATTTCCTCGTCACGCCCAATGACGGGATCTAATTTTCCTTCTAATGCGCGTTTAGTTAAATCAATACTATATTTTTCAAGGGCTTGACGCTTTTCTTCCGCATTTGGATCATTTACTTGTTCACCATTGCGTAATTGCGCTATTGCTTGTTCCAATGAAGCTTTACTAGCTCCAGCTTTACGCAATAATTGCCCTGTAACACCTTTATCATCTACCAATGCAAGTACAAATAATTCACTAGAAATATAACTATCTTTTTGCTGTTGTGCTAATTTATCAGTAATATTCAACAAGCGGTTTAAATCATTAGAAACATGCACTTCCCCTTGATGACCGCTGATTTTGTCAATACCATCTAAAATTTTAACTAAGCCGGAACGAATTTGATTAACATTTGCGCCAGCCATTGCCAGTAAATGATTAACACTACTATCTTGTTGATCCAGCATCGCCGACAGCAAATGAGCAGGCTCAATAAAACGATGATCCCTACCAATAGCAAGGCTTTGAGCATTACTTAAAGCTTCTTGAAATTTACTAGTTAATTTTTCTATAACCATTTTGATTTACCCCCTTATTTATGTGATGGCTTAACATGTAAGGATTAAATTTAGATAATCAAGAGGATTGCCACATTTTACAAAATGTTAAAATATTTATGCGTACTATGCTTTGGTGCCAGAATTTCAAATTATTTTGTTACTTAAATTAAATGAATACAAGAAAACAAATCGGAAAATCAAAACGCTGGATTATAAAAATCGGTAGTGCTTTATTGACTAATGAGGGGCGCGGTTTAGATAAAAAAGCTATTAAAAATTGGGTAGAACAAATGGCTTTCCTACGAAAAGCTAATATTGAAATTGTTCTAGTTTCATCTGGTGCGGTAGCTGAAGGCTTAACACGCTTGAAATGGAAACAACGCCCTAATGCCTTGTATAAATTACAAGCCGCCGCAGCAATTGGACAAATGGGCATGGTACAAACTTATGAAGCTTTTTTTCAAGAACATGGCTTACACACTGCACAAATTTTATTAACTCATGATGACTTGCGTAATCGTCAACGCTATTTAAATACGCGCAGCACTTTATGCACTTTAATTCATTTAAATGTTGTACCAGTTGTAAATGAAAATGATACTGTAACTACAGAAGAAATTCGTTTTGGCGATAATGATACTTTAGCTGCCCTAGTAGCGAATTTAATACAAGCTGACTTGTTAGTAATTTTAACTGATCAACAAGGCTTATATGAAACCGATCCGCGTATTAATCCAAAAGCTACTCTAATTGAAGAAGCTTATGCAGGCGATTCATCATTAGAAGCTATGGCAGGAAAAACAGGAGGAAATTTAGGACGTGGAGGGATGTTTACTAAAATTCGAGCCGCAAAATTAGCTGCTCGTTCAGGAACTACAACCCTGATTGCCTCTGGGCGAGTTCCCAATGTACTCTCAAAAATTGCAGCTGGTGACAATATAGGTACACTATTGCGTCCCGCACAAGCCCCGATTGCAGCACGCAAACAATGGCTTGCCTCCCATTTAAAAATGAGTGGCAGACTTTATTTAGATAACGGCGCTGTAAAAGTATTATGTAACTCAGGTAAAAGTCTCCTAGCCATTGGCGTGACACGCGCCGAAGGAAATTTTGCACGAGGAGATATGGTTAGCTGCTTAAGCCCAGATGGAAAAGAAATTGCGCGTGGTTTAGTCAATTATAATTCTGAAGACACACGCAAAATTTTAGGCTTTCCAAGTCAGAAAATTGAAGAGATTTTAGGTTATGTAGATGAACCTGAACTAATTCATCGGGATAATTTGGTTTTGTTGTAACTAATGTTACGCAGTCTCGTTCCCACGCTGGAGCGAGAGTGCGTAACATCAATTACCAAATCATGTTAAAATAATATTGTTAATAACACCACAATTTTAAACGGAACTACCAATATCATGCCAATCAAACTCCCCTACGGCATCAGTAATTTTGAAAAACTGGTGACTGAAAATTACTATTATGTTGATCACAGTGCGGCGATTGAAAAACTAGAGCAAGCGAATGAACCTTATGTATTTTTTCTCCGCCCACGACGATTTGGTAAAAGCTTATTTATATCCATGTTGCGATATTATTATGGTTTAG